>CAYMPS010000001.1:0-4058 GCA_964392485.1 uncultured Gammaproteobacteria bacterium
TTGAAGAGAAGGGGCTTGAGATCGGGCTCCCGAATCACTTTCGTCTCCTGAATGAAACGGATGGGTGGTTGATGTTGAAGCGGCGGATTGATGAACTGCCGCTGGATCACTATCGTCCGCTCGGAAATCCCGTCAAATTTCTGTCCGCGCTCCAAAAGCATATCTCCCGCGCGAAGGATGAGAATGTCTCGCCGGAAGAGTACCTGCAGTTCGCCACGGATGCGGTCTTGGACGGAGACTCGGAGTTTGTATCGTCCGAGCGCAAGCGTCTGCAGGAGCTCGCGGACCTCGCATTCGCGTACCGCAAGATCATGCGCGATGAAGGATCGCTTGATTTCGGAGATCTTATCCAGGAAACGCTCCGTCTGCTTCGCGAGCGTCCGGGCGTTTTAAAGGAACTGCGACAGCGGTTCCCGTACATCCTCGTTGATGAGTTTCAGGATACGAACTGGGCGCAGTATGAATTGATAAAGCTTTTAGCCGGAGAGCCCGGTGCTTTAACGGAAACCCTCCCCCGGCCCCTCCCTTTACAGGGAGGGGAGCTCAAAGAGGAGCTAAGCCTCCCCCTGTCAAGGGGGAGGTTGGAGGGGGTTTCCGTAAAGAAGGGGGAGGTTGGAGGGGGTTCTTGCAACCTCACCGTTGTCGGCGATGACGACCAGGCCATCTACAAGTTCCGCGGAGCCAGCCTCGCGAACATCCTGCAGTTCCGCGACGACTATCCGGATGCGAAGACCGTCTATCTGACGGATAACTACCGGTCCAAGCAGGAAATCCTGGATCTCGCATACGGATTCATCAAACAGAATGATCCGAACCGGTTGGAGGTAAAGCTGTCGGATTCGGGGCTTTCAAAAGAATTAAAGGCGCACCGGGAACTCGGGGGATCGATTGACGTGCGCTGGTACCGGTCAATCGAAGACGAGGCGCAGGGCGTGGCGAATCGCATCCGGGAGTTGAAAGAGGAGGATCCGTCGCTCACGTGGAACGATATCGCGATTCTCGTCCGGTCAAACGATGGAGCAGAGCCGTTTGTGCGCGCGCTCGACATGCAGGGCATCCCGTTCCGCTTTTATGCGCTTCGCGGCCTGTACACCAAGCCCGTTGTTTTGGATGTTATCAACTATTTGAAGCTCATCAACGACCCGCAGGATTCCGCGGCGCTCTGGCGCGTGTTGAATATGCAGACGTACGACGCGGCGGCCGAAGACCTGGCACAGCTCGTATTTCATGCGAACAGGCTCAAGGGCGTGGGACTGTGGCAGGCGTGCAAGGAGGTTATGGCCATTCCAAAGGTCTCCGAGGCCGGGAAGAAAAAGATCCAAACGCTCGTCGGCCATGTGGAGGGCCTTGCAGAATCCGCAAAAAAGGAACCGCCGCTCAAACTGCTCCAGTTGGTTATTGAGAGGACCGGCCTCCTGAACCACGTGTTGAGTCTGAAAGAGGTCGAGAAGCTGGAACAGATTGACTGGCTGAACGGCATGGCGAACCGCGTAAAGCGCCATGAGGCGAACACGGCGGGGGCCTCGCTCAAAGGGTTCATCGATGAGCTGCAGCTGGAAATCGAAAGCGGGGAGCAGGGCGCCTTGAAGGCGGACCCGGATGAGGGGCCGGAGCTCGTGAAGATTCTCACGGTCCACGCGTCAAAGGGCCTTGAGTTCAAGCACGTGTTTCTCGTATCGCTCGTTGATCAGCGCTTCCCCACGCGCAAACGATCGGATGCCATTCCGCTCCCGGACGGGCTCGTGAAGGAGCGTCTACCGCAGGGCGATACGCATATCGAGGAAGAGCGTCGGCTGTTCTACGTGGCGCTCACGCGCGGCAAGGACACGATTACACTCACGGGCGCGGATGACTACGGCGGCACGCGTCAGAAGAAGCCGTCATCCTTCCTTGCCGAGGCCGGTATCGAGGTGGGGGAGTCGCATCGTCAGTCGGACTCGAATCTCATCAACCTGAAACCCGCGGAAAAGATCGACGTGCCGGACATCGATATCCGGGAAATCTTCCCGCTCAAGCGCCGGTTCTCGTACACCCAGCTCGCGGCGTTCCGCAAGTGTCCGCTCCAGTACAAGTTCGCGCACTTGTACCGCATCCCGATCCTCGGGTCCTTCCAAAAAAGCTTCGGCCAATCCGTCCACTTGGCGCTCCATGACATCCTAAAACTTCATCTGGATCGCGGACAGATGCAACAGCAGGATCTGTTTTCAAGCCAGACGCCAAATGCCAAAAGCCAAATGCCCGGCTTTCGAGTGAGCAAGGAAGAGGCCGAAGCGATCTACAAAGACCGCTGGATCGACGAGTGGTATCCGGATCGCACCAAGCACGATGAGTTTTTTAAGGAGGGACTGGATGCAATCCGTGCGTTCATCGATGCGTGCCATGCGAACGTTCCGAATGTCAGAAACCTCGAATTTCCGTTCGACTGGCGGATCGGACAGCATTCCATCAAAGGCGCAATTGACCGCATCGATGAGCTTGAGGACGGGTCCATCGCCATCTTCGACTATAAGACGGGCCAGGCGAAAGACGAGGAAAAACTCCTGGCCGAAGACAAGGAACAGCTCCGCATGTACCAGTTGGCCATGGAGGAGAAAGGGGAGCGCGTATCCCGCCTGGCACTCATCTACGTGCGCGGTATGGTGGTGACGGAGGTGGATCTGCTGACGGGCGAGAAAAAAATCGATTTTAAAGAAAAACTGTTGGACCGCATGAACGAAATCCTCGTTTCGGAGTACAAGGCCTCGCCAAGCCCGTTCGTCTGCAAGTACTGCGACTTTCGGGATATCTGTGAGTTCAGGAAGTTATAAATGGGTGCGTAGTACGTGGTAATCTTTCTACGCACCACGCACCACGCACCACGCACCAGTATGTTCCTCCCCATCCGCCGCATCCTTCCGCAGGCCATGCAGCAAGCCGGTATCGACTCGCAGGTTTCGGCTGCGCGCGTGGTCGAGGAGGCGAGGAAATCGATCATCCGGCTCTGGGGAGAAGAGAAGGCGTCATTCGTGGAGCCGGTTTCATTCATGAACGGCTCGCTGAATGCGCTCGTTCGATCCGCCTCCGCCGCGCATGCAATGAGGACCGTCCAAACGCAATGGGTGAATGAGATCAATCGGGCGCTGGGACAGCAGCGGGTGAAAGAGATTCGGGTGAGGAGGGAGGGGTTTTAATGCAAGGCGTTTAGTATCGAAATGGAACAGCCATTAAGAAGTTAATGTAAACAAGTTGACAAATGGTCTAAAAAAGGTTACGGAATAAACAGGCCTTTCTCTGATAACGGAGGTGATTCGCTATAAGGTTGTGGTCGTACCTTTTAGGAATGGTGTTGAGCTGTGCGGTAATTGCCATTGTTGCCGTGGTGACATATATCGTGTTTTGGCTATTTTCCGTTAACGTGTCGTGTATAAATCCTTTCCTTGTCGCTACGTGTGCATTTTTCGTCGTACAAGTTTGGATAATCAGCAAGGCGAATAATAAAGCGTTTGCGACAAGGCCTAAACGGTCGGAACGTCAGTTGCCTTGGTGGTTGGACATGCTTTGGGCGTTTGCGGGAACAGGGATACCTCCGACGGTTTCCTACGCAATCGCAAATTGGCAGTATCATAATTTTGACCTCGCGAGATGCAATGTAAGAGCGAACTACGATTTGGTCGAAGGATTGTTCGCAGTGCCGATCTCACTTGGAGCTACAGGCGGGGTCGCTATTGGGATGGTGACAATTGCGGTAAGCGTTATTGTCGTCCTTCAGCCTCGGGACAATCCACGGAGTAACTAAAGGAGGTAAAAACAGCGCCATTCATCAGCAGTCCCCGTCATCGTTCTTGATTGGCGGGGATTTGGCTTTTTATTGAAATGATATTTTGCTAAAATAGCATCCATATGGGACTCAAAGGCTACCTCTCATCCATCGGCCTCGGCACCTTTCTCGCGTGGTTCGCGTGGATGGTTGTTTTGTTTAATGTGAATCCGGCGGATACGGGCGTTGCAGGGCTCGTGATGTTTTACGTCACCCTTTCGATTGCGCTGATCGGTACGCTCACGATCATCATGAGCACGCT
>CAYMPS010000001.1:4068-11993 GCA_964392485.1 uncultured Gammaproteobacteria bacterium
TTCGCGTGTATATCCTTAAACGCAAGGTTCCGGTACGCGAAATTCGGAAAGCATTGCGCCACTCCGTACTGTTCTCCATCGTTGCCGTCGTATCTCTGGCGCTCTCCGCTGCGGGAAAATTCCATTCATGGCACGTCATTCTCCTCGTGGCCGCGGCGTGCGTCATCGAGTACTTTTTTATGCAATTCCACAGGGAGAGGGGGTAGGACGGTTGGACGGGGCACGTCGCTCGCGAGCGACGTGCCGGGTGTATGGGTTAACTACTTATGTGAGAAGAACGGAATTTAAACTTTACATTTTTAGATATTATTTGTAAGCTGACATCAATTGGTCTTTTGTACATTTACGGATAAGGAGCGCCCTCATGTCGTCTCGATTCAAAAGCGGGATCATAACGTTTTGTAGCTTTGCGATTGTCGCGGCTGTTGTCTTGTGGTGCGGGCATGATCCTGATCCGCCATTCTACGTGCATCTGTCGCTCATCATTTCCATGAGCGTTGGACTTTCCTTCCTGATCAATACGATCGTGACGCCAGAGGAGCAAGACAGACGTTTTAATGAAACCATGGAACGTTTGGCAGATGATCTCGCACTTGATCGGATCAAACGCAGGCGGTGATAGCATCTCTGCAGTCATTTCGAAAACAACTTCGTTTCCCCGCGCTTGAGCCATCCGGCTCGCGCGGGGATTTTCGTTCCGGTTGTCATATCGGGCTGTGGACTACTGCTCATTTTGCGGAGCATGTCAGCATCAAAAGAATAAACATTAAATGTACTCATTACCGTAATAATGGGAATCAATCATTGAACCATTAACGGTTCATATTTATACCCTTGCCGAACCCCAAACGCAGTGAGTAATATGTTTTCGTCAGCTGGCTACCGGCTATTAGCCGTGGGCATTCCGCCGTCAAATATTAAAGCCAATGGCCAGTAGCTGATAGCCAGCCGCCAATCCATATGTTCGGCTCCATCATGGGCTACCTGTCCAAAGATCTCGGAATTGATCTTGGGACGGCGAATACATTGATCTTCGCAAAAGGTCAGGGCGTTGTTGTGAATGAGCCGTCCGTGGTGGCGATCAATAACAGGAACGGTCAGATTCTGGCCGTAGGTCATGAGGCGAAAGCCATGCTCGGTAAAACGCCGCCCTCGGTCACGGTGAGCCGGCCGCTCCAGCGCGGGATCATTGCGGACTTTGAAGTGACGGAAAAAATGCTGCGGTACTTTTTTGAAAAACTTCATCGTGAAACGACGGCATTCATTCCGCGGCCGCGCATCATCATCGGCGTTCCGCTCGACGTCACGGAAGTGGAGCGAAAGGCCGTGGGAGATGCGGCGCTCTCGGCCGGCGCACGCGAGGTCCATCTCATCGAAGAGCCCATGGCATCCGCCATCGGAGCGGGCATGCCGATCAGTGATCCGGTGGGGAACATGATCATCGATGTGGGCGGAGGAACCACGGAAATCGCGGTTATCTCATTGAACGGCGTGGTTACGGCAAAATCCATCACGATCGCCGGGGATGAAATGAATCGGAATATCACCCAGTACGCGCGCGAAGTATTCAACCTGCTCCTCGGTGAACGGGTGGCTGAAGACATCAAGATCGAAGTGGGAAGCGCCGCGGAGCTTGAAGAGAAGATCGAAACATCCATGCGGGGGAGGGACCTGCTCTCCGGCTTGCCGCGTGAAATTACGGTCAATGATGAACAGATCCGAGAGGCGATGGCGCGCTCCGTACGATCCATCGTTGAGCACGTAAAGTCGATTCTCGAAATAACCCCGCCGGAGCTTGTGGCGGACATCTACAAAAGGGGGATTATCCTCACGGGGGGAAGCGCCATGCTTCGCGGAATCGACCGCGCTATCTCGCAGGGGACGGGCCTCCCGGTGCGCATTACGGATGACCCGCTCATGTCCGTTGTTCGAGGCACGGGCACGCTCCTTGAAGATTTGAAACTTCTCCATGACGTTGAATTGCCGCTTCAGGAGGTGATGAGATAGTCGTAGAGTCGTAGAGTCGTGAAGTCGTACAGCGCTCACTTTACGACTTCACGACGGTACGACTTCATGACTTCCCCCCTCCATGCCTTCACGCCCTTGGTCCTATAGCATCTTCGGAATTTTGATCCTGGTCGTCCTCGCCCTGGCCGGATTCGTGCGTCCCGTTCGAGAGACGCTGCGGACGGTTTTTCTGCCCGTCGCGAGGGTCGCATCAAGTGCGGGAGCGGCCGCGGGAAAATATCTGCGCATGGATGAAGAAACGCGCATTGCGAACGAGCGCGCGGATGAGCTCGAAGCGAGGCTGCGTTCTCAGACCCTGGACTACGTGAGGCTTCGTGCGCTTGAGGAAGAAAACAGGGCACTGCTCGCACAGGCGAATTTTATTACCGAAAAGGGATACCAAACGCTCGGCGCCCGGATCATTTCACGATCCATCACGCACCAGACGGCGGTGGTGACGATTGATCGGGGAGCGCGCGACGGCGTGGAAGTCGGGCATGCGGTCGTGGCGGAGGATGGTCTCTTTGTGGGAAAAGTCATCTCCTTGGGAGAGCGAACGGCCGTCGTCATGTTCGTGAGCGACGTTCGGGCCCGTGCCGCCGCGACGGTCGTGGGGAGTGATCGCGTCGCCGGCGTCATTGAAGGCCGGGGAAACGGCGTGGCGCATTTTACGCTCGTGCCGCAGGCGCTCCCGTTGGAGCGTGATGCGGTCATCGTAACGGCCGGCACGGAAGAGAAGATCCCGGGAAATTTGGTCATCGGCCTCGTCAATGACGTTGAGAGCAAGCCGACGGATCCATTTAAAAACGCCGTTGTTGAACCGTTGGCGCCGTTGGATCGGTTGGAGCTCGTCTCCGTCATCGTCCCCGGCTCTTAAGAGAGACGGGAGACCGGAACAGACGGATGCATCGGCATGAAGGCGCTCCATCTCTCCATTCCGATTTCTCGCTTCGCTCACGGTCTAGATAACTCACGAATTCCATTCAGAGGCATGATAGCTGTTAGCTGCTAGCTACGAACTTCCTGCTATGTGGTCACGTCGCATCACCGTTCTGTGTATCGCCATTATCGCCGGCCTCTGGGACGCGGCGATCGCTCCTTGGTTTCCGGGATGGACAACGGCGATACGGTTTACGCTCCCGCTCGTCGTCGTCTTGGCCGTATTTTCGCAGCAGGAGCGGGCTGTCATGGCGGCAATCGCCGGCGGAGTCATCCTGGACATCTTCCTCCCGTCAAATGCCGGACTCGTTTCGATCCGATTTATGCTGATTGCCGTTGCGATCTATTCACTCCGACAGCACATCATCACGAATCGTTCGCTCATCGGCGTTTCCGTGCTCGGAGCACTCGCCGTTTTTATCAATCGCATTCTCCTTCGCGCGATCGAATGTTCCCAGTCCGTTTTGGGGAAAGCGGTGATCCCGGAGGAACAGTCCGTATTCTGGATCGAGCTCCTGTTGATGCTGTTCACCATTGTCTCGATGTTTCTCCTTTTTGCCGCGTTCAGTAAAAGGTTCCTTCCGCTCGTTTCGCGCGCGCCGAAGAGAACGGGTGCATAATGCTATGCGTAAAGAGCCCTTCATGGAGCAAGATCCGTTCAGACTGCAAGAGCAGAGCCCTCGCTCCCTTCGCGTTCAGATGGATCAATCCGAAGTTTTTGATCATGAAATTCTGTTTGAAGACGACGTGTCGCACCTCAAGGATCGAAAGGTGTTCGTCGGCCACGGCATCCCACGGAAGCGCGCGCTCACGGCGCTCTGCATGGCTCTCTTCGTCCTCATCGCGCTCCTCGGCCGCGCCGGATGGATGCAGGTCGTACAGGCGGATGCGTATCGGGAGCGTGCGGATGATAATCGGTTTCGCTCGATCATCCTGCCCGCTCGACGAGGCATCGTGCGCGACAGGAACGGCGAGGTGCTCGCGGAGAACGTCCCCTCGTTCGATGTGCGCATGCGCTGGGTCGACCTTCCGCGCTCCGATGCGGAACGGGATCAGACGATTGCGACGGTCGCACGAATCGTCGGGATGACTTCCGAGGACATCCTGGCCATTCTGAGCGCTCCGGATATGGCGGTGGATGAATGGGCGGATGTCGCAAAAGATATTTCGTACGAACGTGCCATTGAGCTCACGGTGAAGCTGCCGGATCTCCAGGGCGTTACGCTCATCACATCCGCAAAAAGAAAGTATCCGCAGTCAGAGGCGACGCCGTCGCTGTCGCACATCCTCGGTTACGTGGGCTCGATCTCTCCGGAAGAGTACGAAGACCGCAAAGCCCTCGGCTACCGTCGTACGGATGAGATCGGGAAGACGGGCGTCGAACGGTCCTACGAGAACCGTATTCGCGGAGAGGCGGGGGAGCGCCGTATTGAAGTCGATGCGCTCGGAAGGCCGCGCGCGACGGTCAGTGAGCGGGATCCGGTGGATGGAAATGACGTTCAACTCACGATCGACGCGGCGTTGCAGGAGCAAACGGAAGAAGCGCTCATCAGGGGACTGGAACGCGCGAAGGTTACGCGCGGGAGCGCCGTTGTCATGGACCCGCGGGACGGTTCGATCCTGTCGATCGTCTCGTGGCCTTCGTATGACAACAATGCTTTTGCGGGAAAAGTTTCCAGTACCGCGTATGCGTCGCTCCTGAGTAATGAAGACAACCCTCTGTTTCCCCGCGCCTGGGCGGGCCAATTTCCGTCCGGATCCGTCATCAAGCCGCTCATTGCGGCCGCGGCGCTTCAAGAGGAGGTCATTACGCCGTACACGACCGTGAATTCCGTCGGCGGTATTTATGTGGGTCCGTGGTTCTTCCCGGACTGGTCCGCCGGAGGACATGGTTCCACGAACGTGCGGCGTGCGATCGCATGGTCCGTGAATACGTTTTTTTACAACATCGGCGGCGGATACGGCTCCTTTCACGGATTGGGCGTCGTGCGACTCACGCAGTGGATGGAGAAATTCGGACTCGGGAAGCCGCTGGAGTTGGATATTCCGGGTGAGGCGTCCGGATTCGTTCCCTCGCGCGAATGGAAAGAGGAAACGAAGGGAGAGCAGTGGTATATCGGAGACACGTACAACCTGTCCATCGGCCAGGGCGATCTGCTCGTAACGCCGCTCCAAATTGCGCGCGTGACCGCTTCGATCGCGAACGGAGGGAAGCTCGTAACGCCGCACGTCGTCATGAGAGACGTGGTGACTTCCGACGTGCTGGATATTTCTTCCGACGCGCTCGAAACGGTCAGGTTGGGCATGCGCGACACGGTCATCTACGGCTCCGGAGCGAGGCTCTCGTCCATGGCACTTCCGGTTGCGGGCAAAACGGGAACCGCACAGTGGAGATCGGATCGGCCGAACCATGCCTGGTTTACAGCATTCGCCCCTTTTGATACACCTGAGGTCGTTGTGACCGTTCTCCTCGAAGAAGGGGAGGAAGGATCAACCTTCGCCGTACCGATCGTCGGAGATATTCTCCGTGCGTGGGAGGAACGGTCGCAAGAACCTTTAAAATCGGAGTGAGTATTATGTGTGGCATCGTAGGGTACGTAGGGAAACAAACAGCGCAGAACGTTCTCATCGACGGTCTTCGCAAGCTTGAGTACCGCGGATACGACTCCGCGGGCATCGCCGTTCAGCAGGAGGGTGCGCAGAGCATCACGGTAAAGAAACGGGAGGGGATGATTCGCATCCTCGCCGCGGAGGTTGAGCGGGAGGTCATTGCCGGATTCTGCGGCATTGCGCATACGCGCTGGGCGACGCATGGGAAGCCTTCGAATGAAAACGCTCATCCGCACGTGAGTGCAGACGGCTCTGTCGCGATCGTGCATAACGGAACGGTGGAAAACCACGTTGAGCTTCGAAACGAGCTGGAAGCGGAAGGCATACGGATGGCTTCGGACACCGACAGCGAGGTCATCGCCCACCTCATCGCGCGCAAGTACGCCGCGTGCCATGATCCGCTCTTGGCCATGCGAGACGTCCTGTTGGATATCCGCGGGACGTACGGCCTGCTCGTGTTGTTTCGAGATCATCCGGACAAGCTCTATGCGGCGAAGCTCGGAAGCTCGATGGTCATCGGCGTTGGGAGCAATGAGATGATCGTCGCGTCGGATCCCGCCGCGATCGTGTCGCATACGCGAGACCTGTTCTATCTCGGTGAAGGGGAAATGGCGGAGCTTACGGGGAACGGGTACGAGGTGCGTACGCTCGATTTGGAAAAACAGACGAAGGCCGTTGAGCATACGTCCCTGACGGTCGAGCAGGCTCAGAAGGAGCCGTATCCGCATTTCATGCTCAAGGAGATCTTCGAGCAGCCTGATGCGGTTCGCAACACCTTGCGTGGAAGATTGGATGAAAAGAACGGCGTTACCGTCCTCGGAGGCCTGTCTCAGGTTAGAGAGCGTCTCATGGGCATCGACCGTATCGTCATCGTCGGATGCGGCACGGCGTTCAATGCGGGACTCGTCGGAAAGCATATGATCGGATCCCTCGCCCGTATTCCCGTGGAAGTGGAGCTCGCGAGTGAGTTCCGCTACAGCGAGTCGCCGATCGGTGCGAACACGGCGGTCATCGCCATCAGCCAGTCCGGAGAGACGGCGGATACGCTGGAAGCCGTTCGTGAGGCAAAGCGCCAGGGTCTTTTGACGCTCGGCATCGTGAATACCGTGGGGAGTGCGATCGCGCGCGAAACGGATGCGGGCGTCTACAATCACGCGGGTCCGGAAATCGGCGTCGCATCAACGAAAGCATTCACGACGCAACTCGTGACGCTCATGCTCGTGGCGGTCTATCTGGGGAGGCAGCGCGGAATGACGTACATGAACGGCGTCAAGATCATCCGCGAACTCGACGGCCTTCCCGATCTCATCAAGGAAACGCTCACGCGGCGGGAATCGTACGCGGAGGTCGCGCTTCGGCTCGCGGAGGCGGAGAGTGCGCTCTACATCGGACGCCGATGGAGCTGTCCCGTGGCGCACGAAGGCGCATTGAAACTCAAAGAGATCAGCTACATTCACGCGGAAGGGTATGCGGCGGGGGAGATGAAGCACGGGCCGCTCGCCCTGATCAGTCCTGCGTTTCCCACGGTTGCCGTGGTGCCCGAGGACGGCGTTCTGCATAAAGCGCTTGGGAACATCTCCGAGATCCGTACGAGGGGCGGCAACGTGTTCGCCGTTACAACGGATGGGAATGAGCGGATCGCAGATTGCGTTGACCACGTTGTCTTCGTGCCGAAAACCATCGAATCCCTCACTCCGATACTCACGACGATCCCTCTACAGCTCATTGCGTATGAAGCCGCACTGAAGCGGGGACTTGACCCCGATAAGCCTCGGAATCTCGCAAAGAGCGTGACGGTGGAATGAGTCACTTGACTCCATAGAGAGAGTATTGCTATCCTCATATCAAATCCAAACAGCGCGCGATTCGCTCATAAACGAACGCGCGCTTTAGCTCGTATACTCATATGACGAATGCCGCATACCTCACGCCGGAGGGTCTCAAGAACATTGAGGCTGAATTGGAGGATCTGAAGAAACATCGTCGTCCGGAGGCGATCGGCCGTCTTGAGGCTGCAAAAGCGCTTGGCGATCTTTCAGAGAACGCGGAATACCATGAGGCGAAGGACGAGCTCTCTTTCGTTGCGGGGCGCATTCGTGAGCTCGAAGATACGTTGAACAACATGGTCATGATCGAGGAGACCAAGAAGGGAGATACGGTGGAAGTCGGTTCCACGATCAAGGTCGAATCGAACGGCAAAGAGAAGACGTACCAGATCGTCGGTTCGAGCGAAGCCGATCCGGCCGGCGGCCGCATTTCAAACGAATCTCCGCTCGGCGCGGCGTTCCTCGGAAAGAAGAAGGGCGACCTCGTACCGGTCGAGACGCCGGGAGGGATGAGCGAATATACGATTTTGGACGTGAAATGAT
>CAYMPS010000001.1:12093-21957 GCA_964392485.1 uncultured Gammaproteobacteria bacterium
GTCCGGCTTGATAAGGCGGATGCGCTGAGAACGGCGGGCGTGAATCCGTATCCGGCGAACGTCCATCGCGATGCGCGCGTCGGCGACGTTCTGACGCAATTCGACGCATGGTCCGAACAGAAGAAAGATTTTACGATCGCGGGGCGCGTTATGACCACGCGCATTCACGGGAAGATGGCATTCGCGGATTTGCGCGACGAATCCGGCACCATTCAGATACAGCTGACCGTAGACGGAGTGGGGGAGGCGTCGTTCGATCAATTTTTGAATTTGATTGATCCGGCGGACTTCATCCAGGTACGGGGGACGCTCTTCGTGACGAAGCGCGGCCAGCAGACGGTCGCCGTTTCCGAATGGAAGATTCTCACGAAGGCCCTGCGTCCGCTCCCGGAGAAGTGGCACGGGCTGAAGGATGTGGAAATTCGGTACCGCGAACGCGAACTGGATCTTATCTCGAATGCGGAGGTGCGGGATGTTTTTCGCATACGAACGAAGGTCATCCGCGCTCTGCGCGAGGCGCTGGATGCGGAAGGGTTCGAAGAGGTGGAAACGCCGATCCTACAGCCGATCGCGGGCGGGGCAACGGCGCGTCCGTTCATCACGCATCATAATGCGTTGGACCATGATTTCTATCTCCGGATCGCTCCGGAGTTATACCTCAAGCGTTGCGTTGTCGGCGGTTTTGAGAAGGTGTATGAGCTCGGTCGCCAGTTTCGCAACGAAGGCGTCGATTGGTCGCATAACCCCGAATTCACCTCTCTTGAGTTCTACTGGGCGTATAAGGATTACCACGGATTGATGGATTTCACCGAAGAGCTCCTTTCCTCGGTTATTACGCGCGTTCTGGGAACGTCGAAGGTTGCGTTTAACGGAGATGATATTGATTTTACGCCGCCGTGGCCGCGCGTACGGTTCCGCGACGCGATCAAGGACGCATGCGGCATCGACATCTCCGGCCTCGGCAAGGAGGACCTGATCACTCGGATGAAGGAAAAGCGCATCGAAGTCGATGGAGCGGCGGATCTTGGAAAACTCTACGATGAGCTCTATAAGGAAACGGTCCGTTCCAAGCAGATACAGCCGATCTTCATCATCGATTATCCGATTGAAATGGAGCCGCTCGCAAAAAAATGCGAAGACGATCCGCGGTTCGTTCAGCGGTTCCAACTCATTGCGGGCAAGCTGGAGATGCTTAAGGCGTATTCCGAACTCAACGATCCCGTGGATCAGCGGGAGCGCTTTCTCGGCCAGCAGGAGCTTCGGGAGGCCGGCGACGACGAGGCGCAGTTCATCGATGAGCAATTTCTTACATCTCTGGAACATGGGCTTCCGCCCACGGCAGGCTGGGGCATGGGCATCGATCGGTTCGTCATGATGCTCACGGACCAGAAGAGCATCAAAGACGTCATCCTGTTCCCGACGCTCAAACCATCCGGCATCCCTACCGACGCAGAAAGCCAGCCGCCGATAGCCGATAGCCGATAGCAAACGTATGTTAGACATTAAATACATCCGAGAACATGCCGAAGAGGTAAAGCAGAACTGTGCGTTCCGCAATGCTTCCGTAGATGTCGATGCGCTCATGGACCTGGATCGATTGAGGTCGGAAGGCATCCAGCGCGTTGAAGAGATTCGCAAGGAACGAAATGAGGTCGCCGCGTTGATGGCGTCCGCACCGGAAGAGCGGCGTCCGGGCCTCATTGAGAAAGGGAAGAGCCTCAAGGAGATGTTGGCCGTCAAAGAAGCCGAACTTACGGATACGGAGAGCCGGTGGCTGGAACTGCTCATGCGCGTTCCGAACCGGAGCCATCCGGAAGTCCCGAGAGGGGAGACGGATGAGGAGAACGTGGCCATTCGGCATCACCTGGAGCCGGTTCCCATCGAAGGAGTGAAAGATCACGTGGAACTTGCGAAAGAACACGACCTGTTGGATTTTGAACGCGGGGCGAGCGTGGTCGGGGCGAAATTTCCGTACATCAAGGGCCGTTTGGCCATCCTTGAGCAGTCCCTCATCCGCTTCGCGCTTGATGAGGCTATGGAGCATGGGTTCCTGCCCATGGCCACGCCGGATCTGGCGAAGGACGAGGTGATCGTGGGAGCCGGTTTCACTCCGAGAGGTGATGAATCACAAATTTACTCAATAGAGAATTGCGACCTCTCGCTCATCGGAACAGCGGAAATCACCTTGGCTGGATACCACCAGAACGAGACGCTTTCCGCAGCGGATTTGCCGATCAAGTACGCAGGCATTTCGCACTGCTACCGGACGGAAGCCGGAGCCTACGGCAGGGAGTCGTACGGGCTGTACCGCATCCATCAATTTTCAAAAGTGGAACTCTTCATCTTCGCCGCACCCGAGCAGTCGGACGCGCTGCTCGAGGAGCTCGTGCGCATCGAAGAAGAACTCTGGAAGAAGCTCGAAATCCCGTACCGCGTGGTTGATATCTGCGCCGGCGATTTAAGTACGCCCTCGTATCGCAAGTACGATATCGAAGCCTGGATGCCCGGGAAGTCCGGTGAAGAGGGGAAGCGCGGCGCGTACGGCGAGGTCACATCCGCGTCGAACTGCACGGACTACCAGGCGCGCCGATTGGGGATCAAGATGAAAGGAACGGACGGAAAGATCGCGTTCGCGCATACCTTGAACGGAACGGCCGTGGCCACGAGCCGTGCCATGATTGCGATCCTGGAAAACTGCCAGCAGCCGGACGGGTCCATCGATGTTCCGAAGGTCCTTATCCCGTACTGCGGTTTCGCGAAGATCGCTCCGGAACCCTCAATGAAATGAAGAACGGCACGCATCCCAAGGTTTGGGTCGATGTATCGACATCCGCACTCCGCACGAACGTGCGGAGTATTCAGACGCGCGTAAAGCCCGCCAAGATCATGGCCGTGGTCAAGTCGAACGCCTACGGCCACGGTATGGCCGGGGTCGCGAAGTCCGTCTCGATGTTCGCGGACTGGTTTGGCGTCGACAGCATCGACGAAGCGCTCATCCTGTGGAAAAACGGGATTAAAAAGCCCATCCTCATCCTCGGATTCATTCCGTTGGCGCGCATCGGCGCATGCGCGAAGCACGGGTTTTCATTTGCGGTGTATAACACGGAAACGCTCAAGGCCATCTCCAAAATCAAGGCGAAGAAAAGCGCGTTCAAGATCCATTTGAAGATCGAGACGGGTACGACCAGGCAGGGGCTCAATGGCAGTGCGCTTGATGACTTCGTACGGCGCGCGCTTAAGATTCCGTCCATTGAGATCGAAGGCGCGTACACGCACTACGCGAACATCGAGGATACGACGGATCCCGCGTACGCCATGAATCAGCTCAAACGGTTCAAGGCGGAGCTCGCGCGCATCAGGAAGATCGGCGTTGAACCGTCCGTGCTCCATACGGCATGCAGCGCCGCGGCCATCCTGTATCCGGATACGCATTTCAACATGGTCCGCCTCGGCATATCGCTCTACGGCCACTGGTCGTCCAAAGAGACGCAGGCCGTGGCCGGACAGAAGAAGAGGAAGGTTGAACTCGTTCCGGCGCTCACATGGAAAACGATCGTGGCGCAGGTCAAAGACGTTCCGAAGGGCGCGCACGTGAGTTACGGCCTCACGGAAAAGGTTTCCCGTCCGTCCAGGCTCGCCGTGCTTCCCGTGGGCTACTGGGACGGGTTGGATCGGGGCCTCTCATCCGTGGGTGAGGTGCTCATCGGAGGGCGTCGGTGCAAGATCATGGGCCGTATCTGCATGAACATGACAGTCGTTGATGTCACCGACGTCCGATCCGTGAAGTCCGGCGACGAAGCCGTGCTCATCGGAAGGCAGGGGAGGGAGGTCATTTCAGCGGAAAGCGTTGCATCAAAAATTGGTACAATACAGTACGAAGTACTCACGCGCATCAATCCTCTCATAGAGAGGCGGATGGTGAAGTGAGATCAAAGACCGGAATGATGGAGATGCATATGACGCCGGCACAAAGGCCTTCCATCCCTTCACTCCAATCCCTGATCTCTATCCCGTATGCTTAAGAAGCTTTTTGAAAAAAAGAAGGAGGAAGGGACCTTCGTTGAGCATAAGATGAAAACGCGGTTTGAGCAGCGAAAAACCGTCATATTCATGTTGACGATCATCGCGATCATCGGCTGGGTCTATATTTTCTTCGGTTCTACGATTTTTACCGTACAAACCCTTGATATTCAGGGTACGGAGATCCTTGAGAGGGGAGAGGTGGCGGTCCTGGTCAATGAGTTGCTGGAAGATCAGCGACATTGGCCATTGAGAGAAAAGAACATTTTTTTTATAAACAATGATTTAATCATTTCCGGTTTAAAAGAAACGCTATTCGTTGAAAATGTTATTGTGGATAAAATATATCCAAATATTTTACGACTCAAGATAGAGGAGAGGCAATCATCGCTTTATATCCTCGTGGAGCATTCGCTCTATGAAATCGATCGTCACGGAATCGTTACGGATGAATTTAGCGATGCTGAAGAAGAGGAAATTTTAGAACGCACGAACGATCCTCGCGCCACCCGCGATACGAATGCGCCCATTTTAAAGATCAGACAGGTATCAAACATACCGATCCAGGGTCAGGAGTTTGCGTCTGAGTTTCGAACGGAGACGTGGCTCGATACGTTCAAGGTACTGGGAGACCTTGGATTCGGTTACAGGAACGCCGTATTGGACTACACAACGAGCAGCA
Source organism: uncultured Gammaproteobacteria bacterium (assembly GCA_964392485.1). Taxonomy (GTDB): domain Bacteria; phylum Patescibacteriota; class Patescibacteriia; order 2-12-FULL-60-25; family 2-12-FULL-60-25; genus 2-12-FULL-60-25. The sequence continues at coordinate 16,796 of CAYMPS010000001.1, forward strand.
AGCTCATTTTAGACATGTTTGAGCCGTATGATGTCTACCTGGATATCCTGGAACCCTTAGAGCCTCAAATTAATGGTTTCTATACATTCTTAAGAGTCAGAGATACAAACGTTCCCATTTATGAGTATATTGATGCCAGGGTACCGGGAAAAGTATTTTTTAAATAATAGGAATTTGGCGGCCGGCTTTTGGTATTTGGCCTGAAAAGGGCAATAAAGGCTTAAAAGCAAGGATATCGGGTTTTCAAAGACATTAAGAGACGTATAAGGTATATTGTGCGACGCATTATCATATCGATGAGGCTTGGGCAATCCGGCTTCGCATCCCCTCCCCGCCCGATTTTTTAAACGGTTCGAAAAAAAATTTAATGAGGACATTTAATGCTACGTAATAACATTTTAGTTGTTTTCAATCCCCCGGCGTCATGCGAGTTTTTTAAAAAAGAAAAACCACGCTATCACTATATCGACAGCGTGGTTTACGGAATGAGCGTTCAGAGGCCCGTTACCCCCTCGACTCCCCTACTTCCATCACGGGGAGCTCCAGGGCGTAGGGACGGAGCGTGTCGCAGAGCGCGGCCAATCCCCACAGGAGCGAAAGCTGCTGGCACGGGGTGTCCGTATTATGCGGGACGAGTTCCGTGCCGGGGGTTCTGCCTATGTGCATCCCATCCGTACTTAGCTCTGTTGCGCTTCCGAATGTCATGAGCATGATGCGCCCGTCTTCCAAAAACATGGTTCGGCTGGATCTTCGCGAAAAATCCAAGGACCAGCCGAGCATGATTTCGAGGGCGCGCGCAATCGCATCATGCGTCCGTTGCGTGATTCGTTCGTCCCCGTCGTTCCGTAGCAGGGCGCGCAGCGCTTTGCGCGCCACGGGGCTCAACATCGCGCTCAGAGGCGCGCTATAGACGCTCGTCTCTCGGAGGTACAGATTGACATGGGCGATTTGCGGGATGCGATCGTTTTTCGATCGTTGCCGCGAAACGGCGTCAATCAGGATCTGGAGGGACGCGGAAACGTCAACGGTGGCTTGGTGGTCCACCCCTGTTTCCGCATGTTCGTATCGACTTGGGATCGCGGGGGGCAGCCGACAGGTCCAGGTCACGATGTCGCGGTCTTTATCCACGACCGTCGCGATCCTTGGTCCGAAGCCCCAGGCTTCCGCATCCGGCGGGATGAACGCCGGAAGCTTCAGCGACAACGGGAAGCGCTCAAGGAACCTCGGTTCACTGTGGATGAGTTCTGTGATGCTCGCCTGTGTTTGCATATCGCTCATGACGCGCAGTGAAACCGTTTCCGGGTCAAATGAAAGCCGGTAGCGTTCAGACATGTCTTTCAAGACAAGGTGATGCATACCATTCCTCCTCTTCGGGGTTAAAGGTGCAGAAAGACCTTAACCGAGCTCCGAATTGAGGTCAATGCGTCCATTGTTCGTTCGCATAGCAAGAGCCCCGCGGCGTTAAGACGCGCCGCGGGGCTTGGTGAAGTATGTGTTGAGTGGTTGAGTGCTAGTGGATCGTTTCCGACCTCCTGCGCCGCCTCGGGTGGTCGTTCCGGTACTCCTGGCGCATGCGCATCCGATTTCGCTTTCTGCGGTCGAACTGCTTCGCTGTCTGGAAGGCGTTTACGTACGCCTCTCCCATGCAGTCTTTCTCACAAATCAGGAAGCATTTGCGGTTGTTGCCTTCTCCTCCGATCGATGCGCGCACAGCGTAGCGGTTTCTGGGGAGGTCCACGTTCACGCGGCGTCCGCATACGGCGGTATCAAGAATCCATGCTTCGATTTTTTTGAACAGGATTACGGTTTGAGCCTCAAGCTCCTTCCTGTACACGGATCGCCCTTCGCTCTTTTCGTTTGCCGCAAAGCGCTTGAGGTGAAGGTACGTATACGTGCTAACGACCGTACGATCCCTGTACCCGAGGACGAGGCCGCAGTACGTACGCAGGACGCGCCCGAATCGGTGAATGCGGTTTGAATGCTTCCATTCCTGTTCAGCGGCGGCAAGCCATGCGACCTTGCGGATCGTACGGTCTTGCGGCATGTGAATACGCTGTTGTTGCGTTTCGGACGGCACGGAGGCAATGGGGTGCCGCACGGGCCATCGGTGTACCGATGGCCGCCTCTCCTTCATCCGTATAAGTTCTCCGCCGAGTCGCTGATGACTCGTTGGAATCAAGGGACGGCCGACGTGTCTGGCAACGGATCGGAGCATGTGAAAATCGCCTTTCGTTTGTGCGATACCGGATAACCATCACTTGTAAGGAACGCTAAGGATTGAGCAATCTAAGCGGAAAAGAATTATTTTGTCAACCACCCGGACGTATAAATATTTTCGACCATCTTGACACCCTTCCCCTATTTCGGTATATTCGCCCGCGTCCCTACGGGGATTTTCAACGCACATTCGAAGAGGGAAAATGAAAGAAAGTGAAAAGGTAGAGGTCGAGTCCTTTCTTCTTGAAATGGAAGGAGGCACCGCGAAAACACTCGCGGAGTGCATTGTCGAACTCGCACAGTTCGGCAGTCCGACGGAACGGAATCAGAAAGAATTCTACGCCCTTCGGTCCAGGAGAAAGCAAGGCTGGAGGAAGCCGGGGATCATTTCGCTCATGGCTCCGTTCATGAGGGACAACGGCGTATCCATTCCGGAGATCATCCGCGTCGTCGCTTCGTCCTCCGATAGCTCGAACCGCGTACACTCCAACGCGTTTCGGATCGCGCCGATCTGCGTGAAGTTCTTGCGCGGCGAGATCAAGATGCGGGACAAGATGCCCGTCGTGGCTGCGGGAGAAGTCCCGCCCAGGAGCGAGACGCGCAGCTCCGCTCCCCCGCACGCTCAGCAGGAAACAACGGCAATCAGCGCTGCAGGCGCAGTCTAGTCACCTTCACCTCACACGTTTCTCAATAGCTCAACGCCCCTGTCTCTTTCGGGATTCAGGGGCGTTCATCTTTGCCGATGCGTATGGCGTATTCAACGGGCGGGAGGGGCTCGTCCACGTAGATATCCCAGAACGCTTTCGCGCTTGACGCCAGATCCCGCACCCAGAAGAAGGAATTTTTTTTATACGTCTGTCTGTCCGCGACGTAGCCGATCGTGTCGATGCCGACTTGATTGCAGAGGAAGAGCGCTCTTGAAATATGAAAACGCTGCGTTACGACCACGGCTTCGGTGATCTGAAATTTTTCAATTGCCCGTTTGCACGATTCATACGTCCTGTACCCGTGTCCGTCCGACCAGATGTCTTCGGCCGGAACGCCCGCTTCCATGGCCGTGTCGATCATAACGCGGACTTCATCAATGTGAAACTTCCCGTCATCCCCGGACATGAGGAGCTTATCAACGATCCCTTTGTCATAGAGCTCCACGGCGCTCATGATACGATCCCGAAGTGCATCTGAAGGCGTCAGGTCTTCGTTCACCGAGGCTCCGAGGACGATGGCGACGGGTTTGGGGCGGATGTAGGAGACTTTGGTATAGACGCGCGAAGCGTAGAGCGTCTGAACAACGGCAATCGCAATGACGACCCCCGCGGCTATCATAGCTGCGATAATCGAAATGAATCCCCATGGAATCCGGATTGAAAATCGACTTTTCGGCATGAACGTTCCCGTTGGAACGTTAATTTGGTTTGAATCCATTGTTTTTCAAGTGTATAAGTTTGTTTTTCAAGTTTACATGTTTACAAGTTAACGAGTGCCTCTCAACCACCTGTTTCCAAACACGCTCTTACACTTGCAAACTTGTTAACTTGTAAACCTGTAAACTTGCCATCTCCCTACGCATCCCCTCCGGGTTTATCGAGGACGATCGGTTCAATGGTATTCGATTCTCCGGTAATACGCAAAACATCTTTATCAATTTTTTGAAATTCTTTATGCGCGAGGTTGTACTGGCTCACCGTGGTACCGAGATTTTTGCCGACGCTTGAGAAGTGCGCTTCGTACGCGGAAAGGTGGCGGGTCAGGTCCATGACGCGCTTGCGGATCTCATGAGCCTGCTCCTCGATCTTTAACGCTTTGAGCCCCTGAAGCACGGTTTGGAGGTACGCGAGGAAGGACGTCGGAGAGACGATGATGACTTTGTACTTTCCCGCGGCGCGCTGCAAAATGTTCTCCGTATCGCCCTGGACGGCTCCGATCCTGTTGATGAGGAGGTCGTAGTAGATAGCTTCGTGCGGAATGAACATGAAGGCGAACTCCATCGTTCCCTCATCCGGACGAATGTATTTCGACGTTTCCACGACACGTTTTTTTAAATCTCCAATGAATGTTTTTTCGAGCTTTTCCCGCTCCACGGGATTCTTTTCTTCCACGATGCGGTTGTAGTTCTCCAAGCTGAATTTTGAATCAATCGGCACAATCTTGTCTTTGACGAACACGACGGCGTCCACGATCTCCCCGTCCTTGAACCCATACTGCATCTGAAAGCCGTCGGGCGGCAGAATGTTCTGCAGGAGCGTTTCCAGGTAGTACTCCCCCAAAATGCCTCGCTGTTTCGGATTCTTGAGCATGTCCTGAAGGTTTTGGAGCTGGTTGGTAACGTCCAGTACCTGCTTTGCCGTTTCTTCCATGCGCGTGATTTTTTCCGTCACGTCGCGAACGACATTCGTCGTTGTGGCGAAGTTTTGGCGCATGGCGTTGTTCGCATCCCCCATGCGCTCCCCCAGGGACTTTGAAAGTTCGTTGATTTGGTTTTGGAGCATGGTCATGGCTTGAGGATCGACGCCGTCTTTTTCTCCCCCGCTTAGGCCGTTTTTAAGGCGATAGGCAATCCACAAAACACCTGCGACGAGCGCGGCGAGGAGCGTGATGATGAGAGTTTGGGAGTCCATAGGGTAAAGACGAGCGTGCCATGCGGGAACGCGGCAGGCAAGCGCTCTGCAGGATCAATCCGAAGGTTTTATTGAATATCCAGATACGGATGCAGCTTCCGCAGTTCGGCTTTCTCTGATTCCGGGATGCCACGGAGATAGAGGCCTCCTCCCACGGACTTCGGCAAGGTGAGGCCTTCCGCGGATGTGAGGCTCGCGAGATTGAGGCCTCCTCCCATGGACTCCGGCAAGGTGAGGCCTTCCGCGGATGTGAGTCTCGCGAGATCTAGGCCTCCTCCCACGGACTTTGGCAAGGCGAGGTCTTTTGCGGACGTGAGGCCCCTGAGA
>CAYMPS010000001.1:22057-24599 GCA_964392485.1 uncultured Gammaproteobacteria bacterium
GATTGAGGCCTCCTCCCATGGACTCCGGCAAGGTGAGGCCTTCCGCGGATGTGAGGTTGCTGAGACTGAGGTCTCCTCCCACGGACTCCGGCAAGGTGAGGCCTTTTGCGGATGTGAGGTTGCTGAGACTGAGGCCTCCTCCCACGGACTTCGGCAAGGTGAGGCCTTTTGCGGATGTGAGGTTCTCGAGATAGAGGTATCCTCCCACGGACTCCGGCAAGGTGAGGCCTTTTGCGGATGTGAGGCTCCTGAGATCGAGGGTTCCTCCCACTGACTTTGGCAGCGTGAGGCCTTCCGCGGATGTGAGGTCTTTGAGACTAAGGTCTCCTCCCACGGACTCCGGCAGCGTGAGGCCTTCCGCGGATGTGAGGCTCCCGAGATCGAGGCCTCCTCCCACTGACTTTGGCAAGGTGAGGCCTTCAGCGGACCTGAGTTCGTAGAGATAGAGGTCTCCTCCCACGGACTCCGGCAGCGTGAGGCCTTCCGCGGATGTGAGGTCGTAGAGATAGAGGCCTCCGTAGTGGTATTTGATATTGCCGGACATGGCCTCATCCGGAGTAACACTGATTTCGTTTTCCGTGCAGTTGAGTACTTCGGCGAGGTCCTTCTTTGGATTTCTTAAATCGAGGAGTTCCTTAATCCTCGGGTCTTCCTCATATCCGAACCCCTGGATCGGCGCATCGATCTCGTAGAGGAAGCGCAGGTCCTCATCCGTGAGCTCCTTGCCGGCCTTTGCGCGGTTGTCGATGTCCGTGAGGCGCTTCATGTTCGCGTCCTTCTTTTCGTACTGCTCGCCTTCGGCGCCGAACTCCTTGAGCTTGTCTTGCAGGATGGATGTTTCTCCGATGATCGGATCCATGTTCTGGTCCGCGGCAATGCCCCGGACCTCGGCGATCGCGTCGTCCTCCATGCGGATGGCGATTCTGGGGATCTTCGGGTTCCCCTTGCGGTCATTCGAGTAGTACGCGTGAAAGTCCCCGGTTGCCAGCTGGGTTTTGGCGGTTAATTCCCCTGCCGTGCACCAGCCCGTGCCGTGGCCCTGCAGGGATTCGACAAGCGGCATGTGGTCTGATCCTCTGGGGTACGTCACCCATTGCCCTTCCGTGATCCGGAGTTCGCTCTCCTCCGCAGGCGTGACCTTCTCAATGGCATGGGCGTAGAGCTTGCCGAAGTTTGATCCTTTCAGGAGCTTTTGAAAGTCCGGATCATCCATGGCCGCCTCCACCTTTTCTCCCTTCGCCTTCTTCTCCACCGCATCCGTGACGTATGCCAGGGCCTCGCGGTTCAGGTCCGGGAACGGGGCCACGGTCTCCTTGGTCCGTTTGCCGAAGGCGTGCTTCTCCTTGTCGTACACGGAGAGCCTGGTCATGCCCGTGAAGGCCCAGTACTTGGCCCATGTTGGGTATGCATCCGCGTCATGCGATGTCAGGTAGTTGATCCAGGTATCCAGAGAGGATGTCTGGTCCGCCTGCAGGACTTCGATGAGCTGGTCGCGCATTTCGTCCGTGATCTCGATATCCCCCTGTCCTCGTTCTCTTGCCAAACGTTGCTGGAGCTTGAAGTACGATTCGGGCACGTCTCCTTCTTTGATGACGTACTGTTTGTGATACGCGCGCTTCAGACGCTCTAACACGCGCGGATCATCATGTCCGTGCGTGCGCTCCAAAACCTCCATCCAGTCAGAAAGCTTCTCCGCGGGCTTCTGTGTGGTCTTTTCCCCTCTCCGCTTTTTCCGCTTCTGCTCGTGCTCCACGGCTTCCGATGTATGGAGCTTCGGGTCGCGCTGGTGCAGGAATGATTCTCCGGGGAATTTCATATGGTTGCAGGGTTATAAAATGCCATGCGATCCGCGTATCTGCAAGCCAATGAAACCGGCCATGCCGTAGGCAGGGCAGGCCGTCCCTGATTTATCCCCACTCCCCCGCTTCACATTTTAAAACACTGTTGATATCTTCGCGATCGTTATCAATTCGAAATAAAATAGATACATCAAACGTAATTTTTTCTTACATTTATGCGTATTCCATCAGGAGAGCCAACGTTCATAGACGAGGGGGATGATCCCCAAGGTCTCAATAGCTACGATAAGAGCGTTCTCGAGTCATTCAGCATTGATCCGGAAGATGAAGAAGATGTTGAGCCGGTTGTTGAAGAGTTGGACGCTGAAGAGGAAAAGGATGATTTGGAACACGATGGTTTGGATGGATTGAAAGAATTGGAGGAGATGGAACGGAATTTTCTCGCGGAAGAGCCGATGCTGGATTTTGCGATGATCGGAGAGGAGGAATAGTCGGGAAGAGAGTCGTGAAGTCGTATAGTCGTGAAGTCGTGGAGTTCTCAATGAGAACTCTACGGGGGAAGAGGAATGGTTGTGGAGTCGTGAAGTTCTCAATTAAGGACTGTACGACTTCACAACTGTACGACTGTTTGCGAGTCAGCGCTTTTCTCTTCCTGCAGAACACGCCAATACGCAAACAATGATAGAAACGAAAACCGCACCAAAGGACGTTCCCTTGGTGCGGTGTTGTGAGATGACGAGGAG
>CAYMPS010000001.1:24699-40756 GCA_964392485.1 uncultured Gammaproteobacteria bacterium
GCGCCTTTGAGTTCGGCTCCGAAGAGCTTTGCGCCTTCAAGCCGCGCACTGTCGAGCTTGGCGCCTTCAAGCCGCGCTCCGGTAAGATCGGCGTTTGTCATGATCGTTCTTCCCAGATCCGCACGCGCCATGAACGCACCGGCAAAGTTGGCGCTTCGTAAACGCGCGCCCTGGAGGTGTGCGCCCTGGATGTCCGCCTCCGCGAAGCTCGCATCATCAAGTTGAGCGCTCATGAAGCAAGCGCCTTCGAGCTTCGCTTTTGCGAATACCGCCCGCTCGCCGTTCGCTGACACAAAATGAGCACCCGTCAATTGACCGCCGGAGAGGTTTGCATCCTGCAGGTCTGCGGAAGCGAAGTCCGTCCCCGCTCCATTTACGTTGCGCATATTCGCCCTGCGGAGTATCGCATGCCTAAAGTCTCCGGTAAGCAGCGCCGAACGCAGGTCGGATCCGGAAAATGTGGCACCTCTCGCGTTGACCTTTTCCAGCAGACATTTTTGCGCGCTGCAGTTGATGACGATGGCGCCGGACATGTCCGTTTTCAGGAAATGCGCTTCTGTCAGATTCGCACCGGAGAGCACGGCGTGCTGCATGTCGCATTGGTGGAATTTTGCGTTTATTAGAGTCAGACCGTCCAGCCGGATGCCCTCAAGTCGCATGCGCTTCTTTTGATCGAAACATCGAATGCTAGACATATCCGAGCGCTCAAAATTCCAACGGATTCGCAGGGCGTTGAACGCGTCCCTGCGCCCGCGTCTGAGGCAGTCTTTTAGCTTGGCAAGCGTCGGGTCTTGCAGGTAGTGCCGCTTGTCCCAGCGGACGATACCCATAATGAACAAAACGATGCCCGCTCCGAATACGCTACAAACGATATACGGCATGATATCCTCCTCGTGTTTTGAAAGGCCGTGGACTCCTTTTAGCAGAAATAAAAATACCCGTCAACCTATTCGTTAAGACATTTTTCTTAATGTTTTCGCAAGCGTTTTGATTTCAGCTTCATTCGCCTTTGGCCCGTCGTTCGTGGCGAAATATCCTTCATATGTTTCGAAGAAGGAATCAATACCGCTGTGTTGCTGTTTCCACTTTCCTTTCTTCATATGTTCCGTCCCGTGCAATGGAAAAAGTTTAATGTGTGCGTGATCAATGCCCGTACCCTCCATGGCTAAACCTACGCGGCCAACATCATTAAAATGATTTTCCAATATTCGTGATACGGTCTTTGCAGCCAGCACGAATCTCCCGAGGGTTTCATCAGGAAGGCGCAGGACATCGCTTTCGTAGTGCATTTTCGGCATCAGAACGGTTGTGCCTTTCGTATTCGGCCACATGGAAAGGAAGGCCATGAATTCATCGTTTTCCCAAAAGACACCGGGTGTTTTTATGTCGCCGCTTGAGATTTTACAAAAAATGCACGCGCCGTCTTCGGTTGTTGATGCGTATTCGGCCATATTAAATATACCTCACGAACGACCACACCACGCCGCTTGTGAGCAGGAACCAGCATAAGCCCGCGAGGGCCCATCCCCTCCTCCATTTGAGCGCGTAGGCCATGGCCGCGCCGTAGCCGAAGAGCGGGAGCGCAAATGTCACGGCATAGTCATTGCGGTCCGGCGCGTTTAACTCTTTGCTCCCGCCGAGGTGCGCGAGCGCGGCGAGACGGAGGATGAACGGAAAGACCACAAGCGGGATCAGGATGGGGAGCGGGATCGCATCGATGATGTTTTCGAGGATCGTCGTTGAAACGGCGACGAAGCGGTCTGCGATGGCGCGCGCCGTGAACGTGCGGATGAGCCCTTCGAGTGTGAACGGTAAAAACGCGCTGAAGAGCACGGCCGGGGCAAAGAGCGCCCAGAAGGCCCAGCGCTTCCAAATGTACCAGTACCACATGGAGGCCAGCGGATTAATGGCGAGGGCCAGTGTCCATAGCCCCCGACGCGAAAAATCGACCTTGGGGGTCGTGTATGCATGGATAAGACTCCAAGCCCACAAGAGGGCTAAAAGCACGCCATAGAGGATCAGAGAGACGTAGAGAAGGGTTAGGAGCATGAGAGGTTACAGGTGGCAGGTTTCAGTTCTTTAATACGTTTTGTTACAGAAAGATAGAAGCGTTTTTAGTTAGGGTATGCAACCTGTCACCTGCAACCTAAAACCTAACCTGGATATCGAGCTTCTGAATATTCATCGCTCGAAGTTCTTCGTCGTACGGGAGTTTCTTATCCCATTCCTGCAGGCAAAATATTCGTTTGCCAAGGGCGAATCCCATGCCGAGTTGCAGGAAGGTGTTCGGGCCGATGTAGCCCGTGTAGCTGAGGCGCTGTTCGTCGTTCACGACCAGGATCGTGTCGCACTCTTTGATTTCATCGAACATCCTGCGCATGAATTCCGCTTTTTCCTGCAAGCGGTCCGTGAAGCTCTCTTCCGAGGTATCGACCGGCAGGTGGACCGTATGCCCCCTGTCTTTAAGATCGCCGGCCAATTGCCGCATACGGGTCAGGTTGCGCAAGGAACCGATGAGACAGATGTTCATAACGACTTACATTGTAGGCTTGGAGGCGGGCGGAGTAAAGGGAAAACGGATGGCGAGTGGTGCGTAGTTCTCTTTGTTGGGAGATCATCGTCAAGTCAAAGTCCACTGGCCGCTCGCTACGCGCCATGAGCCGCTTAAAAAAGCGCCCTTCCCTTTTTATCGGGTCGGGCGCTCCGTGATTGAGGATCGGAGGATGATCAGCGGATCAGTTCGCTCGTTGGACGGGAACGCTCCGTTCTTCCTCCGGCGGCTGGTAGTACCAGGGGAGTTCGCAACGGTCCTCGAACGTGCGGATGAGTCCGGGAGCGTCCAGGTTCGCGGCGCGGATATCCCCTTTGAGCAGGGTTCGGTACGCGGCTCTCGCGCGGTCGTGCGATTCGAAGGCCAGGGAAACGGACCCGGTGGTCAAGGAAAATTCGTGGATTACATGCGGTTCCATCCCCGGTCCCGGATCCAAAATTTCCAGGAGCTCGAGGAAGCCATGGTCCAGACATCCCAGGTATCGAAGATTCACGACCGCATACCCGTGCTGACGCACGAAGTATTTCGTTGCGCTGGGGAGATTCCCGTGCCAGATATCCATGGAACGCGCGCGGAAGCACCAAGGACGATCCGTATTGAATGATCCAATGTGGCGCCGGAGCCTGAGTTCGTGGATGACGTTTTTGATGTTGATTCGCACGCAGTTCGCGGTATGGCCGATGCGTTGTTCGAAAAATACGGAAGCATCCCGATATACGGTAAAGCCGATGGCGATCGATCCAAACGAATCGTCAAAGATATGCACGATGTTTGGTTTCTCACCTGCAGGTGCGTCCGCCGCGAAAAGTAACTCAGCGTATGCCGTCCTGTCTTGAGCGCGGCGCCTCGGAGCTTGCGTGAGTTTAACCACGCGGAGCTCATACGGGCTGTACCAGCGGACGGACCCGCGTTCCAGTATCGTTTTCATGTTCCCTCCGATCTTGATTTTGGAAAGGGCGGATGCCAGAGAATATGGCGGTTTTTAATACGGTTGTCAATCGCCATACTTGAGTTTCGACATCAATCCCCTTCTGGCAATCAAAACTCCCCCAATGGTCTTGAGGGAGTCTTATTTGGTTTTATTCTATTTCAGGTTTGTATACATCCCATATTCCGGTGCACCCATCGTATCGGAATTTTAATGAGCAATCTAATCCTTATGAGCATCCGCTCGTATTGCCGCAATTCAGGCATTTATAGCAGGCCGCGCTTCGGATCATCATGGAACCGCACATGTCGCAGATCGGCGCGTCGGACTGGTTGTCAATCGTTGCCGTGAGCTGATCGGAGCTTATGGGCCGCATGGTATCAAGCAAGCTCGGCTGCTTCTCATCCGCGTTTACGGCGTCATCCCCATCCGTGTTACTCGATAGTACGCCACTTTCTTCCGTGGGGATAATCGGCGCATCATCGTCCACTTTCAGTCCGAGCGCTTGGCGGTCTTCCGACGGGAGGAACTTGAGTGCGAGCCATCGGAAGATGTAATCCGTAATGGATTTAGCCATGCGAATATTCGGGTTCGTGGTAAAGCCGGACGGTTCGTAGCGAACGTGCGCGAATTTGTTCACAAGCGTTTTGAGCGGTACGCCGTACTGGAGTCCGACGGATACGGCCGTCGCAAAGGAATCCAAGAGTCCGCTGAGCGTACTCCCCTCCTTGTTCATGGTGATAAAGATTTCACCCGGCGTTCCATCATCGTACAGTCCGACCGTGATGAATCCTTTATGCACGCTGATTTGGAACTTGTGCGTAAGCGCCTTGCGTTCGTTCGGCATGCGCCGGCGCCGCGCTTTAAACGTTTCTCCGGTTGAAGATGCCGCTACTTTTACAGGCGCTTCAACGGGTGTTTTGACTTCCGTGCTCTTATTTTCCGTTGGCGACACCTCCTCTTTCTTCGTCGTGAGCGGCTGTGATCGCTTGCATCCGTCGCGATAGATTGCAATCGCTTTCAGTCCGAGCTTCCATCCTTCCATGTACGTGTCCATTACATCTTCGATGGTCGCTTCGTTCGGCATGTTTACCGTTTTGGAGATTGCGCCGGAAAGGAACGGCTGAACCGCGGCCATCATTTTGATGTGGCCCATGGCGTTGATGGAGCGCGTGCCTTGCGCCGCTTTGAATGCGCAGTCGAATACGGCGAGATGCTCTTCTTTCAGGTGCGGCGCTCCTTCGATCGTATCGTTCTGATCAATGTATTCAAGAATATCCTTACTCTCCGCTTCCGTGTATTTAAGCGCATGCAGTGCATCGTTGACCGTTTCGTTCACGAGTTTGAGCATGCCTCCGCCCACGAGCCACTTGTACGAGACGAGGGCGATCGGAGGCTCGATGCCCGTCGTCTGACAGTCCATGAGGAACCCGATCGTTCCGGTCGGCGCGAGCACGGATGCTTGTGCGTTCCTGTACCCATGCTGTTCTCCGGCGGCGAGCGCTCGATCCCAGCAGGCGCGCGCTTCATCCAGAACGGCCTTGGGAACGCCGTTCGCATCGATATCATATGCGGCATCGCGATGTTTCCTGATCACGCGGATCATGCTGGATTCATTCTTCGCGTACCCGCGGAACGGTCCGAGCTTCTCCGCGATTTTCGACGACTGTTCATAGGCCGTTCCCGTCATGATCGATGTGAGCGCCGCGGCGAGGTTCCGGCCTTCATCGGAGTCGTACGGCAGTCCGCGATCCATGAGGAGCGCGCCGAGGTTCGCGTATCCGAGTCCGAGCGGACGGTAGTCCCAGGACGTCTGTTCGATGGCCGGCGTCGGATAGCTTGAGTAGTCAATGACGAATTCCTGCGCGGTGATGATGGTTCGGCACACGTGCTTATACGCTTCGATGTCGAACGTTCCGTCTTCCCGAACGAACTTCATGAGGTTGATGGATGCAAGGTTGCACGCGGAATCATTGAGGAACATGTATTCCGAGCACGGGTTGGACGCATGGATGCGATCCGTATTCGCACAGGTATGCCAATCGTTTACGGTCGTATCGTACTGCATGCCGGGATCACCGCACTCCCACGTTGCCTGTGAAATTTGGCGCAAGAGTTCGCGCGCTTTGTGCCGTTCGCACGGTTCGCCGGTCAGGATGTACCGCGTCCAAAACTCCCCATCCGCCTCCGCCGCTTTCATGAATTCATCGGTCACGCGGATGGAATTGTTCGCATTCTGAAAGAAGATGGATCCGTACGCTTCGCCGTCGATGGAACCGTCGTAGCCTGCGTCGATGAGCGCATGCGCTTTCTTCTCTTCCTTCGCTTTGCACCACGTGAATTTGATGACGTCCGGATGGTCGACGTTCAGAATGACCATTTTCGCAGCCCGGCGCGTCTTCCCGCCGGAGCGGATGACGCCGGCGAACGCATCCAGTCCTTTCATGAACGAGACCGGGCCGGATGAATGGCCGGATGATCCACCGAGCTTTTCGCGGGAGCTCCGGAGTACGGAGAGGTTCGATCCGGATCCCGAGCCGCCCTTAAAGAGGATGCCTTCGGTTACGGCCAGGTTGAGGATCGATCGCATGTCGTCCTGTACGGAGTTGATGAAGCACGCGGAGCACTGCGGTTTGGGATTCACGCCCACGTTAAACCAGACCGGGGAGTTGAATGCGGCGCGCTGGTTTACGAGGATGTCCGCGAGCTCCGCTTCAAAGTTGTCGGAATCCTCTACCGTTTCGAATCCTCCCCCCTTTCTTCCAAAATCCGAGATGGTTTTTGAAACGCGTTCAATCATTTGCTTGACGCTCGTTTCGCGTTCCGGCGTATCGAGCCTGCCGCGAAAATATTTCGATACCACGATATTTGTTGCAGTCTGACTGAACGATTTTGGTACTTCAACATCTTTTTGTTCGAATATGATTTCACCTTTCGGATTCGTGATTGTCGCATCTCTCCGTTCCCACTCCATCGCGTCATAGGGGTGCGTTCCCGGTTTCGTGTAGAAGCGGTTGAATCGGATCCCCTTTCCGTACACGGGCTCTTCGGATATCCGGTGCGCATCCACGCGCTTTGCGAGGTACTGCTTGGTGACGTGGCTCAGGTTCGTATCAATGAGCGTCAAAGATATGATTTCGCGCACTTCCTCCGTGGTGGGAACGCGAATGCCGTTATATTTTTTGACGAGACGCGCGATCGTATTTGAAGTGACGCGATCGATCGCACGGGTATCTTTCCCCTGCCCCGCGGCGTTGAACGCGTTCTTGATCGATGTCTCCAGTTTCTGCGTATCGAAATCCTGTATGCGCCCGTCTCGTTTCCGCACGGATTTTACGGATGTGACGTAATCCCATATCGCCGAAGCTTGGTTCTTCGCATGCTCCTCTCGGAGGGCCTGCGTTTGAGAAGGGTGATCTTCGCGCTGGGAGAGATGTTCGTTGCTCATAAGGATGTGTGGAGGATGTGCTCTTTCTTTTTTATTATGATGATAAATAAAATCGGGTAACGTGCCCCAACGATTCGTTACAGACTCGCAGGTGAGTCTGACCATGAACTCGACTGCGAATCAGCTTCATACAGCCAGGTAACATCTTACCTGTTCGTACGATTTTTTCCCTTACCCAGCATCCACTACATATTGTGGTTGCTTTGAAATTATACCACAAGATATTGTGGTGGTGAGAACGTATGTGGATAAGTGGTTTGAAAAGAGGCTGAGGAGACCGGAATGGAGAGATTCGGGTCATCTCAAGCTCCGCATTTCGTCTCATTGCGAGCGATCAACGGCCTCAGTCATCGCTTCCCGGGTTCTTCTCAAAGCCCCAGGCTCAGGTTTATCGCGCCCGCTTCGGACGCGCTCACCGGCTCAATGGGCAGAGCGATCGTTTGCACCTGTCCCATCCGATCCGTATACCTCACTTCTTTGTGTTCGAGGGCGTGCTCATAGACGTCCCGTGTCACCTTTACATCCTGGAGGCAGTAGTCCTTAAGCTTTTGCATCTCCCCCTTTTTCCAGAACTCAACGGCTTGGAGCCCGTGGCCGCTCTTTCCCATGCCGAGCGTCGCCTGAGCGACGTCATCGAGCTTTATTCTGAATCCGAGACTCTTTTGAATTTCCGCAAGCAGATCCAGCGACGGAAACCGCTTTACGTCGCCGGGGTAGTAGGACTGGAGGCATGGAAAATCAAAGCCGTCGCTGTTGTATCCGATGATGCGATCCGAGCGTTCCAACAGCGACCAGAATTTCGGCAAATCTTCTTCCAAAAACGTTTCAAACGTATCCGTTTCGTAGAAGTACGCGCCGACGACGGAGACCTGTAAAAGCGCCGGATTGTACGCACCTACATCCTGGAACGTATTCTTCGTTTCAATATCAAATACGACTTCTTTTCTCGGCATAATGGGGAGGACTTTAGCAGGAAGGAGTCGCTTCGTGAAGGCTCGGGATGTTTGTCGTCTATTGTCTATTGTCTATTGTCTGTTGTCTGTTGATCTTATAGTGAACGATTGAGACCATTTAGCAATTTTAATGTTGTTGTTAGTCGATGAGAAGGGAGTATGAATGTTTCTTCAGGTGCAAAGTGCATTTCCTTTGCAAATCTTAATTGCACTTCAAGCTCGGAAGCGGATCCAAATGCTATGGTGCAAAATTGTTTAAAATCTTTTTTTGTATTTCTTCGTGAACCTTCCGCTAAATTAGATGGAATGGAAAGCGCCGCCCTTCGCATTTGTGAAATCAATCCATAACGCTCCTCTGACGGAAAGCATTTCGTTAAATGATAAATATCTTTTGCAAGTTGAAATGATTCTTTCCAAGCGTTCAAGTTTGTATAAGCCATAGTATATTTAGTGACGTCTTTTATTATCTCTGTCAAGACCTTATCTATCCACAGACGGCAGACAGCAGACGATAGACGACAGACATAAAAAGCGGCACAGACTCGAGTTTGAGTCCATGCCGCTCTTACGATTGAGACGAGGTTCCGCCGTCAAGCGGCCTCGCAGAGGTGTTTGAAAGACGTGAATGCGCGGTGTGAGGGATTGCCCCGCGTGCACGTTCTCTTTTCCGGATAGTGGCGGAGCACGCCCGATTGGATGAGGATGCTCATGGCTTCCGCTGTCATGTGCGATCCGGCAAATTCCGCGATCTTGTCCGCGGCCTCAAGCTCCGCATGGTCTCTCGAAAAATTGAGGCTGATGGAGTGGAGCGTGCGTACCCATACGGCCGTGGCGCTGTTCGGATCTTGTTTGAAGATCTCCGCGATCGCTTTGATCTCGTGGGCTGTCCGGTCTCCGTGCTTGCGGTCCGTGAGCCAGTAGAGGATCTCGTTCGCAGAGAGGCGCTTGAGCGATACGACGATGTCCGGGGTGTTTTCGCGGGGAAGCGTTTCCATTATGATCGAAAGCTGTTTGGTCAAGGGCCGTTCAAAGACCCTGCGGCGGATTTCTTTTTCCGTCAGCGCTCCTTCGTCCGGTGCGTTCACGGCCCGCGCAATGTGTTCGCGGCACGATCGAGCCTCCGCTTCTTCCAGGAATACGGCCAGACCCTCAAAGATGTTTTCTCTGACGCACACTTCGTCTCCATCGTCATGGATGATGTTGAGCTCATAGCCGAGCTGAAGCGCTCGTTCCGTAAGCGTATCCTTGGCCTCTTCGACCTCCATGGGGTCTTTCCCCAGCGCGTGAACGCCGAGCGCAACCTCGATGGCATCCCATGGGATCGTGCGCATGCGGCTGAGGATCATCCGAAGGATCACGGGAAGCGTCCCGAATGTCTTTTGGACGAGGACCCATTCCAGGAGGCCTTTTGGACCAAGAGTCTCCAAATGATACACAATCATTTGGATGTCGCTTTCCGTTAGGAGATACGGGTGCTGCAGTGATACATCCGAGGACTGGAGAAGCGAGGCGGCGTTGTCGGCACAGTGCCGTTTGTGCGCATTCCAATCTCCGATGACTACTTTGTTTCCGCATCTTGCACAAACCGCTTCGCTGCTGGTGAATCTATCCATGATTTGATGTTGGCGAGTGTCTAGCGTGTAGACGCTTCGCATCGTTCCGAATGTCTGATGAATCAGCGTATTGATTTTATGGAGCTCGCTCCCCTTTTCTCCCTGTTGAAACAATAGTAGCCGATCCTCGATATGCGGAGTTTGCATCGGATCCATGAACGCGCATTCGCTCGTAATGAACGCCGTGATGCTGAATCCGACGTCATGGAGTGTGCGCGTGATCGGGAGGTAATCCTCATCGCTGATGACGAAGATAAAGCGCACATCGCGCTCCCTCCCCTTGCACATTCTTGCAAGACGGCGCACTCCCTCCATGAGATAGCTGTCGATCGTTTCTTTTTTCAGATCCTCTTCACCGTCATCTCTGGGACCTCTTGGGCAAAGGGAAATTTCGAATCCGACGGATGTCCATTCTTTGACTCGATTGTTCCTCATTACATCCACATTGGTTGTCATGGCATGGATGCCCCTATAGAGTCTCTGTTCATCCGTAAACAGGATGGCTTGCTCTATTCGTCCACGAGCTTCAGCGAGTCTGCGGATATCCGTAGGAGAAATGATGGTCTTTTTTATCGCGAGAGCTACTCCGAGTGCTCCGTGATCGACGACGAGAATAACATCTTTTACCTTCAGTCCGTCCCCTTCGTGACCCGTATTTTGATGTTGTGTCACGTTGCGTTTCCTTTCTCTTTCGTTGTGAATGTATACGTTTTTTAAACGTCAATTCACCCTAGCGTCGATTAGTCAACTTGTCAATACCAAGCGGGAATTAAGTCGTTGTTTATCGATTTTTTGAGAATAAAGACTATTACGTTTGACAATTTTAGCTTTTTCTTATAAGTTTTTACGTACGTGCAAGTGCACATTCAAATCCCGAAATGACAGGAATAGAGAAGGAGGCATTATGCAAACAGCTGCGAGCCTTGACTCTGCACGATCTTTTCAACAGGAGCCGCGCGCCATGCGATCGCATCCAGCATCGTCACCCGCAGCCATCCGAATTGAATACTCCACGGTGAGAGCGACGGGGCATCACTCCGTTGCGAATCCGCCGGAAGGATTATCACGGATCGCTTCAGCGCTCGGCAAAGCGACGAAACGGAGCGTACTCGAAGGCGTGGCTCTTCGATCGAACGTCGACTTGAGATCCGCCATTCGTAATGCGGCGCGCAAAGAGATGACGGTGGGAAGCGCGGACAATTGCGTCCGGCTCCTCTTCAATCTCGGCATTCTCCTGCGTGTTCTCGAATACGCGGAAGGCAAGGATGTCGTTCTATTCGACGCGGAACTCATGAAGCGCTGGACGGACGGAGAGCGAATCGCGGCTTCACCATCCGAGGAAAGCCTCGTACGGCGCGCGAATGAACTCATTCGTTGCGCCGAAGAGCAGGACGACCCTCGACCTTCTGAAGTGATCCTAAAGCCGGATATCAACATGGACTCCGTATTCGACGCGCTTTTTGACGCATCCGGCGAGGAAACGCTCAAAGGAGGCGCAACGGTATCGGACATCGTTCCTGACCCGCTCGGTGCGCTTGAAAAAAAGTTTCCGAACGCGCGCACCGCTGATCTCGAAGCGTGGGTCGAACGGGCGAAATTCGAAGGATACCTCGAAGATATCAGTAAAGGCGTCGGAGAAAGCGTATGGAGAATTCAAATCGCTCATTCTGCGCCAACACCAACCGTCTCAGCGCCGACGACGATCGACGACGCGATCGAAGAACTTCGTTCGGAGATGCGGGAAGCTGCATCTCAGCTCGCGCGTGCGGAGCTCGAAAGAGAAGAGGAACGCCGGGCCGCGGAAGCGGCTCTTCAATCGGAGATCTCAGCCTTCGAAGAGAGCAAACGCGAACAAGCCGCCTCCGGCCTCGAGGAAGCAGAAAAGAGAGCGCTTGCCGACAAGGATCATCGAGAAGCGGAGCGCATCGAGGAAGCGCGAAAGGCCTACGAGGCCGAGATCGCCCGCATTCGAGCGGAAGAAAAGAACAGACTGCAAGATGACCTCAGGGACGCTCGCTCAGATCGCGATGCGCGCATTGAGCGCATTTCAGCCGAAGTGGAAGCACATAGGAAGGAACGGAGCGCAGCGATCTCAACGAAGAACAAGCAGCGCGACGGAGAAGTCTTGAAACCTCTGAAGTCCAAACTGGAAAGAGTCGAGGCGGACATTCGGCGTCTGACGAGCATTCGGGATCACACGTCTCAGAAATGAGAAGAGCTCCTATTTTAAAGACACCCGGTCCGGACGCTACGGATCGGGTGCTTCTTTTTAGCTTATAGCTTTTAGCTTATAGGGTGTTAGCTTATAGAGTCTCTATTCCGTGTCTTGGACATTTCAAGAGACCTATAAGCTATAAGCTAAAAGCTATAAGCTGAACATCCCGTACAGGGCGGCGCCGAGCGCTCCGACTTCCGGGCCGAACGCGGAGTATTTGATCGCGGGAAGCTTCCCCGGAAGGAACCGTTGGTTGCGAAAGACTCTATGCATCGTATCGCGGTACGCCGGAGCGTATGCGGTCATTCCCCCGCCGAGCACGATCGTATCAGGGCGAAAGAGCGTATCAACATTCGCCAGAAGGACGCCGATATTCGCGCCGTATCGCACGAATAGGTTCATAGCGCCCTGCTCGCCGTTCATTGCGTCTTCGTAAAGCCTGTTAACGCTCTTTTTTGCATTTTTCGTAAAGAATTTCCTGCTACAGTACGCCTCGACTTCATAGGGCGTTTTTGAGAGCGTACCGGTCAGGGCGGTTTCCATGTTCGCCGCAATGTGTCCTATTTCGATATTGGCGATTTGCGTGGATGTCTTTCCGTAAATGCCGGCTCCATTCATCCTCATGATCGTCGCGCCCCCGACGCCGGTTCCGAGCATGAGATGCACGCCGACCGAGGCATTTGCGAGATTCCCAAGGGTGCTTTCCGCGTGTGCCGCGCATACGGCATCGTTCCAAACGCTTATGCGCGTTCGCGGAATGAGACGATGAAGATTGACGCGCTCGAGTGCGGGGAGGTTGATGATTTTCCGGATTTTTCCCTGTTCGTTGAGCACGCCCGGTACGCCGATCCCCAAACTCCGTACCCATCGCGGCTTGATGTTCGCTCGCGCAATGAGATCATGAATGAATGATTCGAGCATCGTACGGATCTGTTTCGGCGTCCAGGTTTTTCGGACGGGCACTTCATGGAAGATGAGATGCTCTCCGTGCGAATTCAAAACAATGCCCGACAGTTTCGTGCCTCCCAGATCAAGACCGAGATGGTAGGATTTCATCATAAGTAATTACCTACGAACCTATTGAGCGGCATGTGCTTGAAAAAATTCCTTCGCCGTTTCCCAGTACCGGTCATCGTTATGCTTCACCTTCATCCACCACCACCATTCCGCCCCCCAGAAGTAGATCTCGTTAAAGCGCATACGCTCGGCGTACGAGAAGTTCTTTCGCATCTGTTCTATGGAGAACGTTTCAAATTGCGTACGGAGCGGCGTGATGGTGAGCGAATCTTCCGCCCATGGCTCCATTTGGAACTCGGAGACGTATACGTCTTTTACGAGCGGTTTTAAGAGCGTCGCATGGCGCGCATACCAGTAGGGCGGTATGAACGCATATTCCCACGTCGCTCCCCAAAACGTTGATACGATGCGATAGGTGCTGACCCCCAAACGGTCGACGAGCGGACCCGTGAGGAGCCACGTGGAAAGTTCTCCGGAGTCTGTGGTCGTGATCGGGTGGCGGATATCGATTTGGCGAACGAGCTGGATTTCCTGTTTGAGAAGCGCGCGGCTCGGCTTAGGGCAGATGCCGAACGGAAAGAGCGCTTCATTCTCAACCTGCCAGGCCGCCAGCGCCGGATGATCCTTATATCGTTCCACGACCGCCTGAATGAATTCCAGCCTCGCATCGCGTTCCCCGCGCACGCTTTGATGCAACGCCCACTGCGGAATCCAGCATTCCGGCCAGCGCGGAAGCTTCGCTCCCACCGCCAGAATGACGCTCCCATCCCGTGCGGCGATTTCATTCATCTGATAATCGATCTCAGACCAGTTGTATTCATCGCGGTTCGGTTCGATGATGCTCCAGTACGCCGGAATGCGAAAGAATCGAATGCCAAGGTCGTCGAGCATGGCCGTGAGCGCTTCGCGCCAATTCAGTCCAAGCTCTTTCGCGTACGGAATGCTGAAGGTGACGCCGGTCTTGATCGTTCCTTTCGTCTGAACGGAAGATCTGCCAATCCATAAAAATCCCACAATGAGAACAGCGGCGCATCCAATGCCGATGAGCACGTACATGGCGTGAGAGAAGGAGAAGACGAAATCCCGCTTGTTTAGACGACGAGCCATAGGCCTGCGGCAACGATGATGATCGCAATGGATTTTTGAATAACGGTTTGGAGCGTAAGGTCTTCACCCAAGAGATTCGGCGCCTTCTTTGCAAAGATGAACGCGACGAGGACGAGGAATGCGTACTGGATCGCCTGGAGCGCATTGACGATGGCGGCGCTCCCGAGACTGATCGCATACTGGACGAGTACGAATCCGACCGCTCCGAGGCTCTGTGCGAATACGACGAGAATGAGCGCGGCACGCTTCCCTTTCCGCTGTCCATTCGATGAACGCTCTGAGGGGAGAATCGCGCGTTTTACCTCTTTGAGTGCGGCCGCATCAAATGCGAGGATCAGGAATGCCGTGGCGAACCCCACGAGGCGCGAGATCGTGAACGTCGTTAAGAATCCATCCGATTCATAGCCGAGTTTCACGGTAATGAAGGAGACGGAAAATAAGACGGCTGCGCAGATCGCCATGATGATCGTATTGCGCGAAAGTCGGCTCTTCGCTTTTCCGCCGGCGAGGATGATCGTCGCAACGATCAGCAGGGAGAATCCGATGGCCTGGTTTTGCATGAGCCTCTCCCCTAAAAAAGAAGCCGTGCCGATGAGCGTGAGGATCGGAATCAATGATCCGATGATGGGGACGACGCGGCTCGCCTCCCCCATGGACAGGGCGGTGAAGAACGTCCAAAGAGCAAGGACGAATGTGGCGCCGGAAACGACCATCCATACCCAGCCGAGCGTTGTCGGGAGTTGAACGCCGAACGGGATGAGAACGAGCGCGAGGATTCCGAGTAATCCGACGATGCCGGCATACGTCGCCGCTCGTTTGAAGCTTCTACTCATGAGCGACTTATCAATAACAAAAGCCGCCCCGTTTGCGATGTGCCCTCCGAGTGCCACGAGTGCCCAGGTTGGGATCGAGAACATTGCTATCTATTATCGCACGTCCGGTGTGGAATCGTGAAGCCGGGGAAGAAAGTCGTGAAGTCGTACAGTCGTAAAGTCGTACAGTGCTCACTTGACGACTGTACGACTTTTAGACTATCCCGCTTGTTCCCCGTACGCCTTAAGCGACGGTTTCGGCCGGCGTTCCATCGTTTTCCGATCAATTGCGATGAGTCCGAATTTTTTGCCAAATCCTTCCGCCCACTCGAAGTTGTCCAGCAATGACCAGTGGAAGTATCCGCGGAGGTCTACCCCCGCTTTCAACGATCGCCGGATGTCTATTTTTCGCGATTCGATGTACGTGATGCGTTTCTTGTCATCTCCGGTCGCGATACCGTTCTCCAGCACGTAGATCGGCTTCCTGAATTTCCGTGCTCCCAGGATCGCAATCTCGAGTCCATGAGGACGGATCTCCCAGCCCATATCATCCTTTTCATACTCCCTATCCTTGGGTCCGACGGTTTCTGTGATATAGAAGTTGATGCCGATGTAGTCATGGAATCGTTTTGCGAATAGGAAGAATGACTTGTTCCAGAACGCATCTTTCAACCATCGCGTGGAACGATGGATCAAATTCGCCTTCTTTCCACATTCAAAAACGATGACGCTCTTTGCGATGCCGACCATCTTCGTTCCATCCCGCTTGAGAATCCGGTAGGAATCGCGGTGGATGGATCGGAGCGCGAAGAATACTCGGAACGCTTTCCGGCGCGAGCGAATTCCGGGCGGCCACTTCCCCCATCGATAACCCTCCATGAGATACACCATGGGTTCGTTGATCGTCGTCCAAATATCTACGTCACCATCGAATCGTTTAGCGCATAGGTCCACATAGTCGCAGAAGCGACGACGAACATCGCGGTTTAGCATCCCGCCCTTGTCCGCGGCCCATTTGGGGAGGGAGAAGTGCCAGAGCGTTGCGCATGACGCAATATTTCGCTTTCTGAGATGCTTGAGAAGGTCTTTGTAGTGTTTGATCGCGCTTTCATCAATCCTCCCCTCCTGCGGCTCAATTTTCGCCCATTCGATGGAGAGCCGGAAGGCATTCAATCCCGCATCCGCCAGGAGGTCGATATCTTCCTTATAGCGACTCCGGTGGTCCACGGCGCTGCCGGATACGTCACCTCCCCGCTCCTTCAGCGTCTTCATTTCGAAATCCCACCAATCGCTGAATCGGTTATCCCCCTCGGTCTGATGCGCGGAGATGGAAGCGCCCCACAGGAAGGCGGGACGGTTCATTTTTTGATCGGACATGATGGCAGAAGTTAGGTTCGTAGGTAATTAGGTTCG
>CAYMPS010000001.1:40856-42304 GCA_964392485.1 uncultured Gammaproteobacteria bacterium
GTTCGTAGGTATTTCTGCCTGATAGTCTATAATTTGACACGAACGTTGGAAGAGTACTTACGAACCTAATTACCTACGAACCTGTCTCACGACTATTCAATGGTGATGCACTCTTCAAACCTCGGCACGTCCGCGGGAATCTTTAGCTCCTCCGTAATCCGCGTGGCGAGCGCGGCCGCCGCTTCTTCCTCGCCGTGCATGCAGTACACGTGCTTCGTGATTGATTGCGCACTTTTCAACCAGTCGATAAGTTTATGTTGATCGCCATGAGCACTGAATGAACCGACGCTTACGAGATTCGCTCTGACGTTAATCGTTTCATCGAAGATTTTTACACGCTTCTCTCCGCTATAGAGTCTTCGTCCAAGCGTACCCGTGGCCTGGTAGCCCACGATGAAGAGCGTGGTGCTCCGCTTTCCGAGGTACCGGATCAGATGGTGTTGGATCCGCCCTCCGGTCATCATACCCGAACCCGCAATGATGATTTTCGGATTACGCGCATCATTGATCCTCTTTGACTGCGCGCGTGTCATGGTGAGATGAAGGCTCGGAAAATCAAAAAAGTCATCACCCTGCATGACGTGCTTCATGGCATCGCGATCGTAGTATTCCGGAAACTCTTTCATCACATCTGTCACGCGAATGCCCATTGGCGTATCAATGTATACGTCAACGGGCTTTATCTTTTTTTCTTTAAAAAAATGATGCAGATCGTAGAGCAGCGCCTGCGTGCGTTCGATGGCAAATGCGGGGATCACGAGCACGCCGTTCCGCTTGATCGTCCGCTGGATGATCTCTTGAAAAATTTTCGTCCGCTCTTCCGCATCCTCATGAATGCGATTCCCATAGGTTGATTCGATGAACACGGCATCCGATGAACCCATTTGCGCCGTGGGACGCACGATGGGCGTATCAACGTTTCCGATATCTCCGCTGAACACCACGCGTTTTCCGTTTTTTTCCTCCACCTCCACAAAGGCGCTCCCGAATACGTGGCCGGCTTCGCGGAACCTGAACCGAATATCTCCCACGGTCTTCCATCGGGAAAGGTCCAGGCCTTTCATGAGCGCGATGGTCCGTTCAAGATCTTCCCTCTCGTAAAGCTTGGGGCGAAACTCGCGCTCAAACTGCTCTTCCATGATTTGATCCGCGTCCTCCAGTACGATGCGCGCGAGCTTGACCGTCGGCTTCGTGAGGTAGATCGGACCGTTGAAGCCCTCCTTCGCGAGCTTGGGTAAACGGCCCACGTGATCCAGGTGCGTATGCGTCACGATAACGGCGTCGAGCTCACTCGGGTCGAATCCGAAGTCGCGAAAGTTCTTCGCGTCATTGTATGCGGAACCCTGGAACATGCCGCAGTCAACGAGGAAGCGGGTTTGCTTCGTCTCGACGAAATAGCAGGATCCCGTCACTTCGCGCGCGGCGCCGTAGGGAGTCACCTTCATGAG
>CAYMPS010000001.1:42404-56158 GCA_964392485.1 uncultured Gammaproteobacteria bacterium
TTATTCCGGAAACGCCTCGAGCGTCGCGTGCAGCGTCTTCTCCTCCCCTTTGTGGAGGATCTTCAATTCAATCGTATCCCCGACGTTTTTGGTCCTGATGACGGAGGCGAGCCGGTTCTCATCATCCAGTTTCACGCCGTCGATTTCAAGAATGATATCGTTTTCCGTGATGCCGGCCTTGTCCGCCGCCGATCCCGGCGTGACGGCAAGGTCGCTCGGCGTATCTCCGCGGATGACGAGGACGCCATAGTCAACGGGGAGTTTGTTCTTCTCTTTGAGATCTTCCGTGATGGGGATGTAGCGGATGCCCAGGAACGGTCGGACGATCTTCCCGTTCTTTTGAACGGATTCGGCCACGCCCTTTACCGTATTCGACGGCAGTGCGAATCCGATGTTCTCGGCTCCGGCCATGGCCACGTTCATGCCGATGACTTCGCCGGAAAGGTTCAGGAGCGGACCGCCGGAATTTCCCGGATTGATAGCCGCATCCGTCTGGATAACGCCTTCGAGCCGTTCAAAGCTCCCCTGCCCGTCCCCGGCCGTGATGGAACGAGATAAACCGGAGATCACGCCAACGGAAACGGTATTCCGGAATTCGGCGAGCGCGTTCCCGATGGCAATGGCCGTCTGCCCCACTTCAATCGCGTCCGAATCCCCAAACGTAAGAAACGGGAAGTCATCGCCTTCAATTTTCAGCACGGCAATGTCGAACACGGGGTCTTTGGCGATGACCGTCGCGGTATGGGATTCTCCGTCATCCGTAATCACGCTGTACTCCACATCGTCCTGATCGACCACGTGCCGGTTCGTCATGATGTATCCATCCTTTGAGATGAGAAAACCGGTGCCGCCGCCAACCTCCACTTTTTCGCTCCCGACCTCTTCCCGCTGAGGGATATCCCTCCGGAACAGATCTCCGAATGGCGACGGGACTCCGAAGAATTCTTCAAAGGGGTCGTAGGATTGTCCGTCGTAGGAATTTTCGTAAATTGGAACGTCCCGGGTGAGCGTCACGGCAACCACGGCCGGACTCACTTCGTCCACGACGCCGATGACGTTCTCTTCGCGATCCGCGCTTCCCATCGCGCCGATCTCCCCTCCATTGCCTTTCGGATCCGTTGATTGCGATGATTCGGAGCCGATCAGGAAGGATCGGATCTGATTCGGATATGAAACGGCCACCACGGTCAGAATGACGAATACGACAAGCGTACCGATCACTCCGCCGATAATGCTCGTGAGGATGAGAGAACGTTCGTTTGGGAGGGACATAGGGATATTTGTTAGGTGGATAGTATATCAGGTTAGCCGGTAGCTTGTGTTTGGCATTTGGCTTTTAGCTCCTAATTTTAGGGAGCACCCGGCTAAACGCCAAATGCCAAAAGCCAAATGCTCTTACGTTAATACGAAAACCTCCCTATTTTCATTTCATTTTTCCAATTAATTCGCTTAACAAAGGGGATAATTAAAAATTTGGCTCAACAGAGCATTGTTAAGGGGGCTTGACAAAATGTCAAATCTATGTTACAGTGTTCTGTCAAAAGATGAGGAACCTTCAAACGGAGCCGGAACGACCAAATCGTTGGATCATTCAGCGATTCGGCCGCTCCGGCTCACAAAACCGGACAACGGACTATTCGGGCAATATCGCCCCATGTTTCAGGAGATCATCACATGACGACCACCAGCACCTTCACCGCGATCAAGCTCTGCCTCGTCGTTTTCACTGCCATCTCCAGCGTGGCCTGCGGAAGTACCGCTACCTCGACTCCGGCATCTCCGGCAAACGCTGACGATGCCTACGCGTACGTCGAAGAACCCTTCAGTGCTTCGGCACACGAGATGGAGGTCACCTTCAACGAGGCGCCCGAGACCGCTCGAGCAACCGAGGAAGACGAGTCTTCCGCCCACGAGCCGCCACCCACCGTTGGCATGAACGACGTTCTGCCCACGAGCGCACACAGCCTGACGGCGCTGCGCTAGTCAACCGCGGGGTGAGGGGGCTGACCTACTTCACAAGTCAGTTCCCCACCCCCGGAAACAACAAGACTCTGAACCTGCATTGTGCAGGTCACGACACGCCCTTTGGCCGCAACCCTCTCCCCCGTTTGCACGAGCAAACGGGGTTTCTTTTTGTCTGTTGTCTATCGTCTGTTGTCTGTTGATCTCTGAATAGGTTTGTGATAATAGGCGATAGATTTCTTTACAGTTTTCTTTTGATCCGCAGACTGTTCGTTAATACACTCACACTGCTCATGGCCATGGCCGCGCTTGCGATGACAGGATTCAGATATCCGAGCGCCGCGAGCGGAATCCCCACGATGTTGTAGATGAACGCCCAAAACAGGTTTTGTTTAATCGCGCGAAACGTGGTTCGCGAGAGCTTGATCGCATCCGCCGCTTTTAACGGAGATCCTTTCATGATGACGATTTGGCCCGTGGCAATCGCCACGTCCGTTCCGGTTCCGATGGCGATCCCGAGATCCGCTTGAGCGAGCGCGGGAGCGTCATTCAGCCCATCTCCGACGAACGCGACCCTCTTATGTTCTTTTTGGAGCGAAGCGACGATCTCCGCTTTCTTTTTCGGCGAAACGTCGGCATAGACCTCCTTGATGCCAAGCTTGTTGGCAACGGCATTTGCGCTCGCCAGATGATCGCCGGTGAGCAGTGCGACATTCAGCTTCATCTTCTGCAGTATTTCGATTGCCTCCTTGGATTCTTTCTTGATTCTGTCCTGAGCCGCGATGACGCCGATGAGCGTCTTTTCCCTTGAAACGAACATGACGGTCTTGGCCTCGCCGCGAAGCTCGTCAATGTTTGAAAGGATCTCTTTCGGAACCTTTACGCCCTGCTCGGAGATGAAGGATTCCGTTCCGAGCGCAACGTGCGATCCTTTCAGTACGCCCTTCACTCCTCTGCCCGGAACGTTCTGAAACGCCTCCACCTCATCGAACGTCAGCTTTTTCGGAGCGGCTTTCTTGATGTATGCGAGGATGGCCTGGGCGAACGGATGCTCGGAAGGGGCTTCGAGCGCGCCGGCGACCTGCATAATTGCGAGTCTGGGAATGCTCGATGCACGGTTTTCGATAATGTCCGTTACGGTCGGTCTGCCTTCGGTGAGCGTTCCGGTTTTATCAAACACGATCGTGTTGATCTTCCGTGCGATCTCAAGCGCCTTCCCGTCTTTAATGAGAATGCCTTTCTTCGCTCCTGCGCCGGTGCCGACCACGATCGCCGCGGGCGTCGCGAGACCCATGGCGCACGGACAGGCTACGATGAGCACGGCAACGGCATAGCGAATCGACAGGCCGATGTCGTTTGTTATCACGAGCCATGCGAGGAACGTCATCGCCGCCGTAGAGATGACCAACGGGACGAATACTCCGGAAACCTTGTCTACGAGCTTTTCGATCGGCGATTTCTTTTCCAGGGCGTGTTCCACGATGCGAATGATCGAATCGAGCATGGTATTCCCACGGCTCGCCGTTACCTTCATGCGGAAGCTTCCCGTGGTGTTTATGGTTCCTCCGTATACCACGTCTCCCTGTTCGCGCGCTGCGGGGATCGGTTCGCCCGTAAGCATGGACTCATCAATCGTGGAACTTCCTTTTATGATCATGCCGTCCGTAGGGACCTGATCTCCGGGTTTTACCAAACACGTTATTCCGGGACGGAGCGTTTCGGGATCAATATCGTCTATGGAGCCGTCTTGGTTTACGCGATGCGCGACGTTCGCGCGGAGACGGAGCAGAGTTTCGATGGCATCGCCCGCACGGTTCCTCTGCCGGTGCTCCAGAAACTTCCCGAGCAGAACGAATGCGATGATCATTCCCGCGACTTCGTAATAGACGTCGCCGCCGTACACGAATGCATACGTACTCCATGAGAGCGCGGAGATGGTTCCGACGGATACGAGCGTATCCATGTTCGCTCGCTTGTTTCGCAGGCCCTTAATGGCGTTCCCGTGGAACGTCCGTCCGAAAACGAGAACGAGGATCCATGCGAGAGACAGGAAGACGAGTTCATGCAGCGGGTATCCGAATACGGAACCGATATCCGGCGTCCAGAACATGCTTCCGAAAAGCGGAACGGCGAGCGCGAAAACGAAGAAAAGTTCCAACGGGCGCACGTAGTCTTCATGGCGAATCGGATCCTCGAAATGTTCCCGGGCTGATTGGTGGCTCGGTTCATATCCCGCCTTTCGGATCGCTTCGAGGATTGAGAATTTATCGATGCTCTTTTCCTTGTACTCAACCACGGCTCGAGCGAGCGCAAAATTAACGCTCGCGCTCTTAACTCCTTTGAGCTTTTTCAGGATGCGCTCGATCGCGACGGCACAACTCGCGCAATCCATGCCGCGAATCGGGATCGTCATTCGTGCCGTCTTCTTTTTTGTACGTTTCGTTTTCTGCGTCATGCCTCCATTATGATCTAAAATTCAAAGGAAACAAAGCACCCGATCGGCATCGGGCGTTCATGTATGGATATGGAGGTCTACAAATTAAAGTTTCTTTTGAAAATTTCCCGCAAGATCCTCTTCCGCGTGACGATGCCCACGAGTTCGCCTGCGAGCAGGACGGGGAGGCGCTGAACGTGGTTTGCGAGCATCATGCCTCCGGCGTGCAGGACGGGCGTTTCAGGATGAATGGTGAAAACGGGATCGGACATGAACGATTCGATCTTATGCCCCCTGATCTCAAACGCTTTGTTCTCCCTCAAGTTGAAGTCCGTGTACATCTCCGGCGCCCGGTAGAAGCTGTCGTAGTACGGATAGAGAATACGCAGCAGATCCTTATGCGAAACGATTCCAACGAGTTTATTCGCATCGTCGATAACCGGACAACCGCTGATATTCCGTTCATGAAGCAAACGGACTACGTCTTCGTACGTCGCGTCTTTATGGATCGTTATGATATCCGTCTCCATGATATCTTTGACTTTCATATATTTGGAGGTAATGGGGCGAATACATCTCATTCCATATAACTATAGTTGCAAAAATTAGGCAAATATAAAATTGCAGGGGTTTGGGACACGTCGCTCACGAACGACGTGTCGGGACACGTCGCTCACGAACGACGTGTCGGGACACGCGTTCGTAAAGGGGTGTCGGAACGGCTTAAAAGGAAACTTTCAGAATGTTGCCGCATCCGGGCCTCCCGGATTTTTTCGTGAAGCAGATGCGATAGTAGTAGTCCATTCCCGGTTGAACGCCCGAATCAAAGAACGTCGTTGATGCGATATTGGAGAGCGATTTGATCGTCGGGGACTTCGGGTAGTACGGATTTTCGTCCGTTGTCGACCTGACGACCTTGTATTCATCGAACTGTTCCGATTCCGTCGCATTCCATTCCAGAGCCACGCCCGTTGATCGGAGCTCTGCGAACAGCACGAGCTTGTCGAACGCGTGATCATACACCGTACTCTCAAGCGCGTCCGCTTTCCCGAGGTTCTCAACCGAACGTTCCCGATTCGCGTCTCCTCCATCGGGAAATACATTTTCATCCATCCCCTCTTCCGTTGACGTTTCCGTCTCAGCCATCCCCTCTTCCGTTGACGTTGCGTTTTCGTCGAGATCGTCATCCGTTGAGGTGGCTGATGCGTCCTCCTCTTCATCCTCGTCGCTGTAGCCCCGGATGCCGTTCAGCCAATCCAAGTTTTTTTCGCGCTGTTCCGCACTGCCGTTGCCGGATGTCGTATCCGCACTGTTACCGATGAAACCGGTTTTATACAGAACGTACCCGAGCGTCACGAGAATGCCGATGATGAGAAGGAGGATGAATCGTTTAAATAGTTTTTTCATACGTTCGGATATGATAGTAGGTATGACTTCTTCCCGCAATATTGACAGGCAACGCATGTCGGGTCAATGTATGCACCTGAACATTCAAGAAGGAGGTATTCTTGATGCTCTCGTCATTACTCAAGGTGCTCTGTTGGGCATTCGCCATGTTGATCATCATCGTGCTCGGATCGTTTTTTAAGGACACGGTTCTCTTCGAATGCTCGAGCTGTGCCATACGCATGAATGAGGCATCCATCGTTGCCGTGTTCCTCGTGACCATCCTCATGGCGGATTGGGTCACGGGCAAGAAAATTCCGCCGCCGGTTACCGTAGAAGACTCAAAATCTCCGAAACAATCCTAAAAACGAAAGGATCCTAAAAGCCTCAAGGGAACTTCCCAAGAGGCTTTCGTTTATGCTCAGGATTACTGCTTCTTAACGATCGTTTCGTACGAATGCATGGACAGCGCTCCAAATGATGAGAAGAAGACGAGCGCGACGGCGATCCATCCGATGATCGGAATGATAAAGAGGAGGTGGAATGCGAGCGATCCGATCACAATGGGCTTCCAATCCAGTTTCACGTCCTTCTTTTTGTTGAACATCTTCATGATCCATGCGCCGATGATGATGACGGCGATAATTTTTGCGAGGATCAGGAGGAGGCCGAAGACGAGTCCTAGAACCGCTCCTGCCATACTTCCGATGATCGTGATGAGGAGGAGAACCATGACGACGGGTGCGACGATGAAGATGACGAGTCCGTACAGAACGTTCTTCCAGTAATTTTCCATGGACGAACTCACGACGGCTTTCGTGCATTTCGGCAGAATCGCGAGAAGGATCAGTGCCGCTACGATCATGATCATGATCTTGATGAGGAATGCGATCGTGAGGAATGCGAAGAACATCTTGAAGAATGCCGTCTTATCAACGCTCTTCGTCTGTTTCTTCGCTTCCACCTTTTCGAACCGGACGGCATTCGCAAGTTGCGCTCCGTCTGCGATTTCCGCTTCATTTTTCCCTTTGTAGAATACCGTTCCGTGGATGTTTGCGTGATCTCCGATTCGGAGATGCTCATCGGCCTGTACGCTCACGTTTCCCGTGACCTCTCCGTTGATGAGAACCTCTCCGCCGGCTATCGTTACATCACCGTCCACTTTTGCATCAATCGTTACGAGCCCTCCGGCGACCATGACATCGCCAAGCACTTCGTTGCCGATGAACTGCAGGGTTCCTCCCGCGGCCATCACTTCGCCGTTGACGTTTCCACTGATAACGACGTTCCCTCCGACGACGCGAAGATCCTGCCCGACATTGCCTGAGACCGTGATGTTCCCGCCTGCGACAACGAGGTCGTCCCTTACTTCTCCCGTGATATTGACCATGCCTCCGGCGACGTAGGCGTCGCCTTCAACCGTGCCGCTCAACGAAGCGATTCCACCGACCGCATAGTAATTTTCCGATATGGTGTCTTGACTGCTCAACCGTACTTCGTCTCCGCTATGCAAGGTCGCGGCGAGCGCGGATGCCGGGAGGAGGACGGCGATAGTTATGAGAGATATGAGGATTTTTTTCATACGTGTCGCTTTAAATATACGATGACTGTACCATGAAAGCTTATAGGGTGTTAGCTTATAGGATCTCTTTTCGGTGCCGCAGACGTTGCACGAGACCTGTAAGCTAATCTCCTATAAGCTATAAGCTATGACGCTATGAAAAGATACAATCTCTACTCCTGGAACGTGAACGGCATCCGCGCCGCGGAACGGAAGGGGTTTTTGGGTTGGCTTCAAAAAACGAAGCCGGACACGGTCTGCCTTCAAGAAACGAAAGCGCGTCCGGATCAGCTCTCCCCCGCTCTACTCCATCCCGAAGGGTATGAAGCCTATTGGAACAGCGCGGAGAAAAAGGGGTACAGCGGTACGTGCATCTACACGCGCGTGAGCCCGACCATGGCCATTTCAAATTTCGGGGAGTCTTTGCTCGATGAGGAGGGCCGTATCGTCATGCTCGAGTTTGATCAGTTCTACCTCTTCAACGTCTACTTCCCGAACGGCGGCCGCGGGCAGGAGCGCATCGATTATAAATTGCGCTTCTATGATCGCTTCCTTTCGTTGATGCAGGATTTCCGTAAAAAGAAACCGGTCGTTTTTTGCGGAGACGTGAACACGGCGCATAGAGAGATTGATCTCGCCCGGCCAAAGGAAAATTCAAAAACGACCGGATTCCTTCCGATCGAGCGCGCGTGGATAGATAAAATCGTCAAACGCGGGTACATCGACACGTTCCGCATGTTCCATGAAGAACCGGATCAGTATACGTACTGGGATCAGCTCACGCATGCGCGCGACCGCAATGTGGGCTGGCGCATCGATTACTTCTTCGTGAGCGAAGAACTGAAAAAGAACATCCGCGCGGCGGATATCCACGCGGACGTAATGGGCTCGGACCACTGTCCGGTGTCGCTGGAGCTGGAGTTTTGAAGGCTGCGGTTTGACGTTGTTACGGCCGGCGGGATAAGCTCATATCCATAAACAGCATCTAAAAACAGCATCTAATTTTTTTTATGTCGCGTCACGAGCCAGTGCAGTCCTTTGAATCACCGGGTTCGGAGGCGGATTCAAAGAAGTATTCGCGTATCGTCTTGAGCAAGGATACCGGTCTTCAGATGTCGCTTCAGAAAATGTCAAACGAATACGATAAGCGTTTGGCTTATCAGGCGCCGGAAGAGAATCCGTTCGAAACGTATAAAAACGACATTTTGCGTGCACTGCTTGAAAACGAATCCGTGGATGAAGAGGAAATCGTACGCAAGGAACAAAAGCGCGGTCCGGACTGGTTTAACGAAGACGCTTTTCATGAAGCCTTTGAAGCCATTTCCAGATATAACCGCGACTCGGGAAAAGGAAATCGCGGCGATACTCGGCTTTCGGCGATGTAGCCTTTTTCACGGGAGAATTCGAGGTACACTCTCTATATCCTCTCCTTCGTCACTTTGAGGTAGTGCGCTTCAGAATCCGGTGAGACGATTTGGCGGTATCGGTCTTCCAGGTGTTTGAGGTGCTTCGTTTTCTCCGCATCGTACTTCTTTCTGTCATGTCCGTGTTTTGCGATGAGCATGGCGCCGTAGTTGCCTCCCATGTGATGCGGCATGACGACGTATGAGGCGCCGTCTCCATAGAATTTCTGCGCTTCTTTGATGCGCTGCGCGATGGTAATGATAACCGCTCTTTTGTTCACTTTGCGGATTTTGCTGACCAGGAACGCATTTGCTTCAAAATCCGGAATGGTTGAAATGACCATTTTCGTTTTATCCAAACGAATCTCCTCCAGCATTTCATTATCCTCCGCATCTCCGTACATGGCGTGAATGCCTCGTTTTTTCAGATCTTCGACGACCTGCGGGTCGAAGTCGATGACCAGGTACGATTGTTTGAGCTTTAGAACCGAGGGTAAGAAGTCGCTCCCCACGCGGTGGCACCCAAACAGAATGATGTCGTACGTCTCTTTGCGTTCGCGAGCGGGGATAACATGCTTCCGTTCAAATATTCCCAGGATCGGCGCAAAGAAATAGTACAGCTTGTCGATGCAGATGATCATGATCGCGGACGCGGCGATCGTTACGATGCCCACGATCGTGGCGAGCGTGAGGTATTCGGCCGGTATGTATCCCGCCTGAATCGCCAGTATGATGATGATAAGTGAGAATTCGCTGATTTGCGCCATGGTCAATCCGGCGCGGAAGCTCGTTTTCTTCGCGTACCCCATGAGCCCCATGATGATCATGACGATGAGCGGATTTCCGATGATGATAAAAGCGGAAAATGCGAGGATCGGCCAGAAGAATTCCATGATGTTCGGTGCGGACAGCTGCGATCCCAGGAGAACGAAGAACATGACGATGAAGAAGTCGCGCAGGAGCTTCATCTTGGCGCTGATCTCGTAGTGGTACGGAGAGCTCGCAAGCGTGATGCCGGCCGCGAGCGCGCCGAGCTCCACGGAGAGTCCGAGGACGTAGAAGATCGCCGCAATCCCCAAGCCCCAGCCGATGGAGAACAGAAAGAGGAACTCTTGAGATTTCGCGAATACGGAAGTGAGCGCCGGAAGGATGTAGATGCCTGTGATGTAGAGAGACCCGCCAACGAGGATGCCCTTGAACGCCGTGTTAATGAGCACGCTCGCGACTCCCCCGCCGGCCGCGGAAGATGCGATGGCGATCAGGACGACCGTGGCCGCAACATCCTGCACCAGGAGCATGCCAATGGCGATCTTCCCGTACAGCTTATTCGTATCATGTTTATCCGAAAGGAGCTTGGAAATGATGATCGTACTCGAGAACGTGAATGCGACGGCCAGGAAGAGCGAGACCATGGGCGCGAAGCCGAACGCGGCTCCGATGCCGTAGCCGATCGCCGTCGTAAAAATGACTTGTCCGAGTCCGGCGATGAGAGCAACCTTTCCGACTTCGCGGATCACGCGCGGACTCAAGCTTAATCCGACGATGAAAAGGAGAGCGGTGATTCCAAGGTGCGAGAAGACCTCGATTGCTTCTTTGGAATGGATGATGTTTAATACGGCGGGTCCGACGACGATTCCCGTTATTATGTGGCCGAGGACGAGCGGCTGGCGCAGTAACTGCATCACAAGAGCGATAGCGGCGGCTATCGCGATGATGAGACTGATTTCCAGGAATACTTCCATGCCCCTATGTTACTGAGGGATTATATCATGGGAGCGCGACGTTCGTATCGCTTCGTACATAGGACGTGGCGCGGAGGTCGTGGTAAGCTTTCATAGCTAAAAGCTAAAAGCTAAAAGCTAAAAGCTATTAGCTAATAGCTAATCTTATGCCTACGCGAATAAACAAATACCTCGCAGATCGAGGATACTGTTCCCGCCGTGAAGCGGACCGGCTTATCATTGCCAAGAAAGTTCATGTGAACGGGAAGATCGCGAAGGTGGGATCATCGGTTGACGAGAGTGATAATGTCGTTATCATTGGAAGGAACATGAAGCGGACCGGCACGAAGAAGATCTACATCGCGCTCCATAAGCCGGTGGGGTATATCACGACAATGGATCGGAGCAGCGAACATAACGTTTCGTCCCTTATACGTACAAAGAGCCGCGTGTTCCCCATCGGAAGATTGGATGTAGCCTCTTCCGGGCTGCTCATCATGACGAATGACGGAGATCTCGCGAATAAGCTCATGCATCCGAAGTTTGAGCACGAGAAGGAATACGATGTCGTTATCGATAAGCCGTTGAGCGAAAGGGATTTGAATATCATGCGCAAGGGCGTCGGGCTTGGCGACGAGCGAACGCTCCCCACGAAAGTGAGGCAGCAGAGCGCCAAGCGGTTTCGCATCGTGCTCCGTGAAGGGAGGAACCGGCAGATTCGGAGGATGTGCGAAGTCCTCGGATATAATGTTATCCGGTTGAAGCGCGTACGGATTGCGAACGTAAAGCTCGGCGCGTTGAAGCCGGGTGCATACCGAGAGCTCACCGTGGAAGAGGTCGACGGGTTGAAGGATTAACGTTATTTAAGAAGCGGGCGTTTGGCTAAACCCGATATTGAGAGCCAGATGCCAAACGCCAAAAGCAAAATGTTGATTTCCAATACTGACGAAACCCCCATTCCGTAATATACCATTCCTATGTCGAAAACGATCGGAAGAACCGCAGGCATCTCCTTTTTTGTCATCATCATTGCATTCATCGCCATCGTCGCGCTCATGGGTGAAGGATTAAAATTTTGGACGTCGAACGATGCGCCCGCACAATCGGATCAGAACAAGAATCTCAATGTCGTTACGACGCTATTCCCCTACTACGACATGGCCCGCGCACTGGCGGAAGACGGTGCCGTCGTCCAAGCGCTCCTCCCTCCGGGTGTGAATCCGCACCACTATGAGCCGAAGCCGAGCGATGTCAAGCGTTTGAACGAAGCGGATATTTTCGTCTATACGGGTCCCCTGCTTGAACCGTGGGCCGAAGACTTGCTGAAGAACGCGCAGAACCCCGATCTCGTTGTCGTGAACGCGAGTGAACACGCGGCCAACCTTTTCATGGAAGGCGGCGAACGCTCCGGACTTGATTCGAAGGCTGATCATGAGATTTCAGATCCGCATATTTGGCTGGATATGGATAATGACATCTCTATCCTCAATGCGATCCGCGATGCATTCATGAAGGCGGATTCGTCGATGTCTGATGCGTACCGTGATCGGGCGCTCATCTATGAGAGCGCATTAGCGTCTCTTGATTCAAGATACCGTGAGACATTCGATCTTTGCAGGACGCGGACATTCGTCCACGGAGGGCACCGGAGCTTCGGCTACGTGGCGCAGCGGTACCATTTGGATTATTACGCAACCACGGGCGTGGAAGATACGGAAGAACCGACGGCGAATGAACTCGCCGGCCTCATCGCGCTCGTAAACGAGAAGGCGCTCCCCTACGTCTTCTACGGATCGTTTGATTCTCCGCGCGTCGCGGAAGTCATCGCCAAAGAATCCGGAGCGGGAATGCTTTCGCTGAATTCGGCCGCGAACATCACGAAAGGCGATTTTGACAACGGCGTAACGTTTTTTGATATTATGGAGTCGAATCTTCGTAATCTCTCCCTTGCACTCGAATGTCAGTAATCGTTTCTTTTGATCATGCGAACATCGGGTACCTCGCGCACCCGGTGCTCAAAGATGTTACCCTTCGCGTGAATGATGGTGAATTTTTGCTGGTTGTGGGGCCGAACGGATCCGGGAAATCCGCATTCGTAAAAACGCTTTTAGGCATTATTCCGGCAATGGGCGGAGAAGTGAGGCTGTTCGGGGAGCGAGTGGATCGGTTTTCGGATTGGGCGAACATCGGGTATCTGCCCCAGTCGCTCCATGATTTCAATCCCCTGTTTCCCGCGACCGTGGAGGAGATCGTTTCCATGGGATTGATGGCGGGGAGAACATTCCCGAAGAGACGATCTTCGGAAGATCGAAAGCGAACGGACGAAGCGCTGGATCGGCTTGGAATTGCAGATCTTCGATCCGAACCCATCGGAACGCTCTCCGGAGGTCAGCTCCAACGGACGTTCCTGGCGCGGACGATCGTTCATCACCCGTCGCTCATCGTCCTGGATGAACCGAACACGGGGCTTGATTCGAAAACGCGCGAACAATTCCACACCTACCTCGAAGAGATGAACGGGAAGAAGACGACGATCATCTATATTACGCACGATATATCGGAAATACACGATTGCGCCACCGGATTGTTGTACATCGATCAACGCGTGCTGTTCCATGGGACGCTGAAGGAGTTCTGTTCATCGGATGAGATGGAAGAAACGCTCGGTGCGCATCTGCAGCATCATCTGTGCCAAGAGCACTGCGGTGGATCATAAGCTATGGACGTACTCTCACTGCTCCAGTTCGGCTTCATCCAGCGTGCGATCATCGCGGGGGTGTTCATGGCGTTCCTCGCCGCCATCCTTGGCGTGTTCTTGGTATTGAGAAAACTTTCGCTCATCGGCGACGGCCTTGCGCACGTGAGCTTTGGCGGCCTCGCACTCGGACTCACGCTCGGCCTCTTTCCGACGTTTATCGCACTACCGGTTGCTGTCCTCGGATCCATCCTCATTTTAAAGCTCATGGAGCGTACCCGCGTGTATGGAGACGCGGCCATCGGGATCGTATCAGCGGTGGGCGTCTCGTGCGGCGTCATCCTGGCCAGTGTCAGCGGCGGGTTTAACGTTGACTTAATGAGCTACCTGTTCGGGAACATCCTGGCCATTACGCAGGGAGAGCTCCTCCTTGCCGTTCTGACTTCCATCGTTGCCATTGCTCTTATCGCCGCGTATGCAAAAGATTTATTCGCCATGACGTTCGATGCGTCGTACGCGCGAACGATCGGCGTACGCACCTCGCGCATTGACACTCTCTTCTTCATGATGACGGCGGTGGTTGTGGTCCTCG
>CAYMPS010000002.1:0-32712 GCA_964392485.1 uncultured Gammaproteobacteria bacterium
CTTCGGTCTTCCCAAGGCCTTTCAGAAATAAAGAAAAGAAGGTAGACGATGGCACAAAATGAAAAAAGACCAAGCACTCCAAGTTTTGACGCAGAATTATTTGGGAATATAAGTGAAGGTGTAGAGCCCGAGATATGTGCTGAAGCTAAAAGGCAACTCCTTCTTCATTGGTATGCTCATCGTCCATTTGAAGAGCGGCCTCAAGAGCTGCGGTCGGTGAAAAAGGGTTTGCATGCACCACCGTCTACTAAATTGTTGGTTGGCGCTCATGAACTCATAGAGAAATATTATCGCCAGCGCTTGAAGGGTGTTTGATTCTTGAAGAGTCTTTCCGACCGGCCTCACGCAGGCCGAAGCGACCACTCTCGCTTCGGCCTTCCCAAGGCCCTTCGGAACGCGTTCGGTCAAGGCGCACATTCACAATTCTTCGAAGGAGCTTGGAGGAATCATGGCACAGCCAGAGAAGGATGAGGAGTTCGAGAGGTTCTTGAACGAGAGAATTGAGAAACTTGTGGCATCGACGCTCTTAGTGGCGAGGCGTGCCTTTTACGGCACGTATTACAGGCGTCTTTTCCCAGACGTTCCGGAACTTATGTCTGGGGACTGCAGTCCGCGGCAATTACGACTTCGAGTCTTGCCTGAAGCGCTTGAAGTTGGTCAGGATTGGTGCGCGCTGTTTCTTCAAGCGAAGCCTAAAGCACGGGATCCGTACCTCACGATTTATTCGGAAGGGTGCATGGACTAAGTCTGTAGTTCTTCCGACCGGCCTCACGCAGGCCGAAGCGATCCCTCTCGCTTCGGCCTTCCCAAGGCCCTTCGGAAGGGCGTTACACGAAAAGGAGGAATCATGGCACAGCCAGAAAAGGATGATGAATTCGAGCGATACATCGAGAGCGAGAGTCCCGGTGTGATCGACTCAGCGCGATCACGATACTACGGCGAGTCGTACGACCGCCTCTTCGCGCCTGTGGTGACGGCCGCGCCACCTCCTGGAGATCGCATGCTCCTCTACCCAGTGCATACCGACGCGGAGAACGCCCGCGCGGAGTCGCTTGTCAGCGAATACAGCGACCAGTTCCCGGAACGCGCCATGCGCTACGGATTCCAGGAGTAGGAGCCACTACCATCCACCCGCCGGCACTTCCTGGCGGGTGGACTTATGTGGGATGAACATCGATGCAACGCCAGATTCAACTCATCCTTCCCGTCCTAGTCAAGGCCAAGCCAGGAGCGAGCCGGCGGGCAATCGAGAAGGAATCGTTCGTAAGTATCTATATGGCCTATCACGAGGACGAGGAATTGGCCTCTTAGTCCCTCTTCCGACCGACCTCGCGCACGGCTTGACCAGATCGCCGTTTCGTGCCATCTTACCAGCAGTCCATTCCGCGTTCGGAGCCCATATCCTCCAGTTCAGGAGCTTCGGCGTGTGTACGTTGTCTCGCCGGCTGTCTTTCATCGGACAGCCGGTTTTTTCTTCCCCCGGCTTGACCAAGACCGCGTTTAGTGGTATGAACGTCACGGACCAAACGAAAGGAGAGACCATTGGACAACCCAACAGACCCCTCGGCTATTCCGTTGCACGAACGCCCCACGGAGCCGCCGGAAGACGAGCCTTCGTCGCCCGCTGACCATGAGCGGGAGACCCTGCCGCCATACGACAGGGACCGGCCCACCATGATCGTGGAGGATCCGAATCTCGGATCGCTGGCCGACGCCTGCCGTGTCATCGTGACGAATGCCAACATCTTGTCCCGATGCGAGACGTTCACGCCGCAGACGAGAGTCAAATTTCGGATCATCGGAAGCGACCTGCGCAAGCTTTTAGAGCCCTCGGCCTTGAAGTCTTCTTCCGAGCTGAAAGCCAAAGCAAACAAGGTGCTTTCGAAATACGTTGCGGACATTGAAAAGGCTATGCGCCTCCTCAAGAAGCCGCCGTCTTCGGAGAAAATGGCCGCATACAACACCTTTCAGCGGGCCAACAGCCTGATCAAAAGCATCTAAGGCCGCTCTTCTCCACACGGGGTTTCACTTCTTATATGCGACATCCCGCACGAACGCACGCTCAATGCCTCGAGCGTG
Source organism: uncultured Gammaproteobacteria bacterium (assembly GCA_964392485.1). Classification (GTDB taxonomy): domain Bacteria; phylum Patescibacteriota; class Patescibacteriia; order 2-12-FULL-60-25; family 2-12-FULL-60-25; genus 2-12-FULL-60-25. The sequence continues at coordinate 2,080 of CAYMPS010000002.1, forward strand.
CGTTTCTTTTTATCCAACCCTTGCCGAGCCTCTCGCGAACCGCTACTCTATCCTTCGTATGCGCATGACCAAACTGTTTACCAAAACCACCAAAGAAGCGCCTCAGGACGCGGAGAGTGCGAATGCCAGGTTGCTCGCACGGGCGGGCTTCGTAGATCAGCACATGGCCGGAGTGTATTCCTACCTTCCGCTCGGACTTCGCGTGTTAAAGAACATCCAGCGGATCGTACGCGAGGAAATGGATGCGATCGGCGGACAGGAAGTACTCCTTCCGGCGCTTTTATCATCTGAGCCATGGAAGAAGACCGGACGGTGGGAAGACCCGGGTCCGGAGGTCATGTTCCAGTTCAGGGGCGCCGGAGACCGTGACGTGGGGCTCGGGTGGACGCATGAGGAAATCATCACGCCCCTCATGCAGAAGTTCGTGCACTCGTACCAGGACCTGCCCGTGGCCGTATATCAGATACAGGATAAGTTTCGGAACGAGCTCCGCGCAAAGTCCGGCATATTGCGCGGCCGCGAGTTCAACATGAAGGATCTCTACAGCTTCCATGCGTCCGTCGACGATCTTGAGGAGTACTATGACAAGGTGCTCGAAGCCTATTTGCGTGTGTTCACGCGTTGCGGCATCCGCGCGATCCCCACGGAAGCGAGCGGCGGGTCGTTTTCCAAGATCAGTCATGAGTTCCAGATGCCCACGGAGAGCGGGGAGGACACCATCTTCGTGAACGAGGCCGGGGACTACGCATGGAACAAGGAGGTCGTGCCGGATATAAAGGACGGGGATCCGGCGCCGGACGGATCGGGGAAGGTCAAGGAAATGAAAGCGGTTGAGGTCGGAAACATCTTCAAACTCAAGACGAAGTACACGGAAGCGTTCGACATGACGTTTACGGATGAGAGCGGGGAGCGCAAACCCGTTCAGATGGGATGCTACGGCATCGGCCCGTCACGCGTCATGGGGTCGATCGTCGAAGCATCGCACGATGATGCGGGCATGATCTGGCCGAAGTCCGTAGCTCCGTACCCCGTTCATCTCGTGAGTATTACCTCGAACGATGAAGAGATGAATGAGCGCGTTCGCTCCGTTGCGGAAGGCATTGCGGATGATTTGGAGAAGTGTTGCGGCATCGAGGTCCTCTGGGATGACCGATCGGACGTTTCGGCCGGCGAGAAGTTCGCGGACGCGGATCTCATCGGCATTCCGCTCCGCCTCGTCGTATCCAAAAAAACGCTCGCAGAAGATTCCGCGGAGTGGCGCCAGCGAGGCTCGGATGAAACGCGCCTCATCAAGATCGAAGGCATACGGGAAGAGGTGGAGGCGTACGTGAAGGAGGAATAATTGACGCCCGCCCGCCGGCAGGGGTCTCGAATGACGAATTTCTCTTTTTTAATTTTATCGTTCTGAACGGAAGATTTTTTCAGACTTTATTTATAATTTCAGCTAAAAAATGATAGAATGTTTCTCATGTTTGAGAAAAGGGGATTCACGCTCATTGAGCTTTTGGTCGTTATTGCCATCATCGGCCTTTTGGCCACCATGGCTGTGGTCGCATTTGGAAACGCGCAGATGAAGGCAGAGGCCACTGCGATTGTCGCTGATCTTAAAAGCCTTGAAAAGGCCTTCACAATGTTCGCGGATGAGTCCGGGCGGACGACGTGGTGGACGGAAACAGAGCTTGGCGTCGGTGCCAATCCGACGATCGCGACTGTGATCGCAGGCACGAATTTTTCAAACTACATTGGCAAAGCTCCCACGTTTGACGGAAATGCACCTAGGTTTGACAGTGACGGCGACACTTTTGATGCAGATGGTGACGGATGTGATACGGGCGTCTTAAAAGGAGTAAATATTTACTTCGGCCTTTCGGCAAATCTTCAAACGGAAATCGACAGAATTGTGGACGGCGGAGACGGGGGAACATGCGGAAAGGTAGTCATAAGCGGCACTACGACATTGCTCTATAAACTCGGCAAGAGCCCTTCGGATTTTCCATTTTGAGCATCCGGGCCTGCGGATGGTTTCATTCGTGATGCGGTGGACTGAAGTCCGTGACAACCGGAAGCGATGTAAATATTTACGCAGCGGATTTCAATTACTGCTATTTCCCTGCGGGGTTCTATCCGTAATACATCGTTGGAACGGAACGAAAAACACTCCCGAGACGTTAGGAGTGTTCTTCGTCTAAGGAACACGTTACACGTTCCAAGGAACAAATAAAATCCAATACGCAATGTTCATGCTTCAAACTTTCTTTTTAGAGCACGTGCTTTACGTGAGAGGTTTGAAATTTGAAATTTGAATATTGGAATTTATTTGTTCCTTGTATCTTGTTCCTTGTTTCTCGCAACGTCTACTCCAATATTTCCGGATTTCTGGCGTGCGCCATAGCTGTTTCGCGGTTGATGAATCCTTCACCGAGCAGCCATTTGAGCTCCTGATCCAGCGTGTTCATGTGTTCATCCGGCGAAGAGTAGAGCACGTTTTGAATCTGGTTCGTTTTGCTTTCCCGAATGAGGTTGCCGATGGCCACATTGTTCACGAGGACTTCGTGCGCGGCGATTTGCGTCCCGTCTACTTTCGGAATGAGGATTTGCGAGATGACGCCGGCAAGAACCATGGCGAGCTGAAGACGGATCTGCTGTTGCTGGTCCGAGGGGAACACGTTCACGATACGATCGATCGTTTCCGGTGCGCTGTTCGTATGGAGGGTGGCGAACACGAGGTGGCCGGTTTCCGCGAGCGTGATGGCTGCGCTGATCGTTTCGAGGTTCCGCATTTCGCCAACGAGAATAACGTCCGGATCCTGGCGAAGCACGTGTTTCAGCCCTTCTTCAAAGCTCAAAAAGTCGCTCCCGTATTCACGTTGAGCAATGACGCTCTCTTTGGAGGTATACATGAATTCAATCGGATCCTCGAGCGTAAGGATGTGCCTCTTATCCGTTGCGTTGATTTCCTCGATCATGGAAGCGAGGAGCGTGGATTTTCCCGCTCCGGTCGGACCGGTGACGAGCACGAGTCCCATATCGCTCTTTGCGAAGTCATACACGGCTTCGGGTGCGAGGAGATCGTCGAGCGATGGAATGACTTGCGGAATGTACCGTGCGGCGAGCGCCGGATTGCCCTTCTCCCAAAACAAGTTGATGCGAAACCGCTCTCCGCTCGGGAGGACGAGGGAGCGATCAAGTTCTTTCTGCGTATGAAAACGTTCGTGCTGCTCCTTGCTGAGCGTTTCTTCAATATACCTGAGGAGCGTTGCTTCCGTGAATTTCGGGAATTTATCTTGCGCCTGCAGGACGCCGTTTGTGCGATAGATCGGGGGGTGGCCGACCATGCAGTGAACATCTGAAGCGTTTAGCTCCTCCGCTTTTTTAAGTACAGGGTATAAACCTGATTTTGTATCAATGGGCATAGATTCGTGTATGCGTATTGTACCATATCCATTGGTTTAGGGCTGAGGGTCTGATTGGAATAGGAATACGGAATACGGAATGACGAACGTCTCCGTCTTCCGTATTCCTATTCCCATATTCAAACACAACAAAACTCCCCGTTTCCGAGGAGCCTCTTTTTTCTTTTTTAAAAGCTTGGTGCTTGATGTTCCGGCGGTGCAGGCGCTTCGCTCTCCGGCGGCGTTGGCGGAGGAGGAGGGAGGTCAACGGGCGCTTCCTTCTTTGTTTTGAGTGCGTCCTTCAATCCCTTTCCCGCTTTAAATTTCGGCACGGTTACCGAGGGAATTTGTATTTTTTCGCTTGGATTTTGGGGATTGACTCCCGTGCGCCCCTTTCGCTGTTTGGACATGAACGCACCGAATCCCGCGATGGTTACTTCTCCGCCCTTCTGGAGCGTTTCGGTAACGATTTTTACGTACGCTTCAACCATGTCTTCGGCCTGCTTTTTTGTGACGCCGACTTCGTCGGCAATATGCGTTATGAGCTCGGCTTTATTCATAGAAATGACGTTGACCAATCGGGTCAAATGATTAAATGGCGTATCCAGGTGGAGAATACTCCTTTTTTGGCTAAACCACAACAAATTCACGAAAGAGGTCAACCCTCTCCGCCATACCGGTATCCAGATTCATTTGAATGAGGATACCGTCCATTTCCGCTTTTCCGCTCGTTTCCAGATCATATGGCGTTTTCATTCCGGTCAAAAATCGCTTTAGTACGCTCTTTTTTTCAAATCCGAGGACCGAATCCGCTGCTCCGACGCGCCCAATATCCGTACAGTAGGCTGTACCTCCTGGGAGAATTTTCGCATCAGAGGTCTGCACGTGCGTATGCGTGCCCACAACGGCTCCGACGCGCCCGTCCGCATGATGTCCCAGCGCTTCCTTCTCCGCCGTGAGTTCCGCATGGAAATCAACGAATATGATCTGCGGCTCGTCAGCCTCATGCGCTTTCAAGATCGTATCGAGCGCATGGAACGGATTTTCAATCGCCTCATCATTCGGCATGGCAAGCTGGCCGCTCAGGTTTACGAGCAGGATGCGCACTCCGCCGGCGGTCTTGTAGATCGTTGATCCGTTGCCCGGTTCTCCGCGGCGCATGTTCGCCGGCCGGATCAGGCGATGGCTCCATGCCGGATCGTCAAGGAGAGCTACTCCGCTGTCGTTTCCCCAAACATGATTCCCGGATGTGAACGCATCAATCCCCGCACGATCCAGTTCTTCCATGCCGGAAGGGGAGATGCCCACGCCGTGTGAAAGATTTTCGACGTTCGCAATCGTTACGTCCGGTTCGTACTTCTTTTTAAGATCAAAAAGCCCCTTCGTGATCGCATTGCGTCCGAGCTTGCCTACGATGTCGCCCAGGAAGAGGATGCGGAACATATCGTTATTACGCATATCGCATTGCGCATTGCGCATTTTTTAAAATGCGTTTTCTGCCGTTCAATTCGGCATTGCGGCTCTTGGTCACAGAACGGGGGAGGAGAAAATTCGCAATGCGTAATGCGAAATTGAGTTACCGGGCGTACTCCACGATCCGTTTTTCCCGGATCAGCGTCACTCGGATTTCTCCCGGGTATTTCAATTCCGCTTCCAGCTTGGCGGCAATATCGCGTGCGAGTTTTTCCGCAGTCAGGTCGTCGATTTCCGAGGGGTTCACGAACACGCGTATTTCGCGTCCGGCTTGAATCGCATACGTACGCTCAATGCCGTCAAAGCTGTTCACGACGTTTTCGAGTTCCTCAAGGCGCTTCACGTACATCTCAAACGAATCTTTGCGCGCACCGGGCCGCGCGCCGCTGATGGCATCCGCCGCTTTGACGATGACGGCCTCGAGCGTCCGCGGCTTGTCCTCGTGGTGTCCGATGGATTGGTAGCAAACTTCTTCGGACATGCCGAATTTTTTCAGGATTTGAAGTCCGAGCTCCGGGTGGCCTCCCTGCAGATCATGGTCAACGGCTTTGCCGATGTCATGGAGCAGTCCGCCCAATCGGCACACTTTGAGATCCGCATCGAGCTGTTCGCCGATCGCAACCGAAAGCTTCGCGACTTCGATGGAGTGGAGGAGTCCGTTCTGTCCGTAGCTCGTGCGGTACTTCATGCGTCCCAAAATTTGTATGAGCTTCGGATCGAGTTCCGCGGTCGAGATGCCGAGTTCATACAGGGCGTCCTCTCCGGCTTTCTTCATGTCCAGAGCGAGTTCGCGCTTCGCTTCTCCAATCGCGTCTTCGATGCGTCCGGGATGGATGCGCCCGTCCTTAATGAGCTTGGTGAGCGCTCGTTTGGCTACTTGGCGGCGGATGGGTGAAAATCCGCTGATCGTGAGCATGCCCGGCGTCTCATCCACAATAAGCTCGCAGCCCGTGAGCTGCTCGATCGCTTTGATGTTTCTCCCTTCGCGTCCGATGATGCGTCCCTTCATCTCGTCGCTCGGAAGTTCCACGTACGACGTCGTGGTCTCCTGCACATGGCTTCCCGCCTGGCGTTGAACGGCCACGGCCAAGATGTTCTTCGCTTTCTTGTCGATTTCATCCTGCGATTCTTCATCCAGCTTCCTGATGCGCGAAAGGATCGTATCCTGATTCTGCTCTTCCACGAGCTGCAGGATGCGTTCGAGCGCCTGATCTTTGTTCAGGCCGGACACCTCTTCGATTTTTTTAACCTCCTCCTCTTTCATGGCGTCCACTTCCTTCATTTTGGCTTCGATGGATGCCACGTTCGCTTCGATCTGCTTTTTCTGCTCATCGATCTCAAGGAGTTTGGAACTGAACGTTTTTTCACGCTCGCTCAACTCCATGCGTTCCGCGCTCATTTCATCAAGCAATTTTTTCTGATCCAGACGAGCTTCCTCGAGGATTTTAACAGCCTTGTCTTTGGCGCGAATAAGCACGTCCTTTTCTTTGGACTCGGCCTCTTGGATGATTTTTACCGCTTTGGCTTCCGCGGAGTTGATATTGCTCTTTCCCTTCTGATCACGGATGAACCATCCGATGCCGCCGCCGATGGCCGCACCGATAACAACATAAAGCACATATATCATATATTCGTGCCCGTTCGATCACACAAAGGCAAACCTTCAATTCGGTTTTTCGGTCTTCTGTTGTCCTGAAAACTCGATATCCTCCATCGCTCTGTGAGCTTCGGGGGATGTCAATGTAGCGTAATATTGTCCAGAGAAGATCCGACACTCGTACCTAGAGCAACCTTTTGTAACCAAATCGGGATAATCAATCAATTTGTCGGTAGGGCTACTCTATCATGGAACGGAGATTCTGAAAAGGGGGCATTTGGCGTTTATCATTCGGCTTTTAGCCGGAATCTTTGTGTCGAACGATACCTATCATTACGCAACCGCGCGGCCAAATGCCAAACGCTAAATGCCAAATGCCAATAAAAAACCCGCCCCATACGGCTGCAAGATTCGTTGCATTCAACGCGACTTATCGCGTTTAACGCGACCGGGCGATCGGGGAGAGTGATCTTCCGGACGAATTTCACAGCCGTACGGAGCGGCTTTGTTTTTGGAACTGCCGAGGGCACCATCAAACGGATGATGATCTCGGTTGTCCTCAGGAGCGGCCGAGCGGTCGCTCCTGAGAAGGCGGGAATGTACTACCGGCTTGAGTATACGGTCGCCCAATCGAACGTGCGGGTGCAATTGCAGCAGTAGTCTGCTTCGGGCTGCAATGATCCCTCTTCACCGTTCAGATATGCGGTGACCGCGTAACGTGACAGTTTGCACCGGTCGCGCGGCCATTCGAGCTTGCCATCTGCCGTATGCATGGCGACCTTGATCTCCTCCGGGTAGCCTGCCCAGCCCCACACATCAGAGTCGTTGGTGGTGTACTCACAGGAGTACGCCTTGCCCGTGAGACCGTGCTTGGTGCACGTGGCCTCTCGGGATTCGCCGTCTTCGGTTACAACCGTCAACTCGACGGCCATGAGCACGGATGGTGATTCGACATACACTTCCACGTGCCGTCTCGTCGCAAGGTGGATGAGTGCGTAGATGCCGATCAGACCAGCGATGATCGCCGGTACCGTGAGGATAGCTTTCTTTGTCATGTTTCCGCCTTCCTTTCGAAGGTGCAGGGTTGAACTCAGAGGCCACCATCTTGATGGATGATGATCTCGGTTGTTCCGGGATACCAGAGTTGGCATCCCGAACGCGGTTTGAAGTGATCTGTTGGAAGTTACGTATTGAGGACGGGATAGGTTTTGTGGCCCATGATCGCCACTGCGAGCAGGAGGGCGATGATCGGATCCGCGACCGTGATCCATGCCATGCTCGTAAGCACGACGGATTTGGGGATTGCGAATCGCACGACGTCTTCTGCGCGGAGAACGCGGAAGTTTCTGTGTTCCCGACGCCAGCGCCGGGATTGGCATTGGTACTGTGCCATGCGCATGCATGCGAAGGCAACGGTCAAAACGGCGAAGATCGCAAGGATGTGTAGGAAGTTCATTGTCCCTTTCTTTCGAAGGTGGAAGTCTGTGGGGCTTACATTAGAGACGTACGCCGCACGGTTTTCCAGGGATGCTCGATCGTTGATTCGAGCATCCCGTGGGAGGTGAGAGATTAGCCGGGTGATTTCTTGAGAGGCTTGACCTTGATCGTCACTTTGACGTTGCTGCCGACGAATTGCTCGTCCTTGGTGATCTGTCCGTTCTTGGGCAGGGTGAAGGTGTGATCGAGGAGCGAACAGTTGTCGCCTACGCAAGCGTACTCACTGACGTCCACATGGACCTGATCGCCCGCGTGGAGCGTGTTCGTGCTTCCCTTGAGGAAGCACCCGCTGTTGCCAAAGAGCTGTCCGCAGACCTTTTCGTACTCCTTGACGCCGGTTTCGACGTTGATCGCTAGGATGGGGAGCGGAGCTCCGCCAATCGAAGATGCGGCATGAGCGCTCACATCGATCGTGGTGTGCACCGGAGGCGCACTCTTGTCGTACTTCGGACCTTCTTCGCACGCGGCGAGAACCAGTGCGAACAGAACGGTGATGATATATGAGGTACGCATGGCGCACTCCTTTGGAAATTTCTGAAAATCGCGATCTGCTTGCGCTTCACTTGGAAATCCGTTCAACGTATAGGCAATACGTTTCACGAATTTCCTCGTTCCAGCGCGGCGCATCTCATCGTTTTTCAGGAGTTTCCTTGTAGATGTTGATGTTCGCTGAACGGAAGTTCTCGGCGCACCACCGTTCCCTGCTATGGGGATCGATGTGGTGCGCCAGGGTCTTCCCCGGAAGCGATGAGTGTCGCTTCCTGGAAGGTTGTTGGGGAGGTTTATGTTAGCTGTAGAGCCGACAGGCTGCCTGGAACGCTCGTTCCTTGCGGGCGGCTGCGTCGTAGACGCATCCGATAGCGAGCGCAACGGCCACGCCGACCGTCCAGATGGACCAGAGAGCCGTGATGACCTGGGTGCCGGACATCGGCAAGCTCGCATATACGAACTGCTGGTTGATGATCGGTGCGTGGTACACGGTGCTGGCGACGCACCACATGGCGGCGACGATGGCGACAACGACGATGTTTCCGAAGGTGCGAGAGCTTTTCATGTTAATCCCTCTAACGGGTTGGTCCGCTTTGGGCGGAGGAGTCTTTGAAATTGTCCGTGGGAATTCCTCATACCACTATTGCGTTAGCGATCTGAGGGATTCCGGGAAGCATTCAGACGAATGCTTCCCGGGTAAGTGGTGGCGATGGGGGGAATCGAACTTGCTTGTTAAGCGCACCTTGGGTCTCCGCAGAGTCTTGGTCCCCTGATCAGCAAGAGGCATCTCACCAAACCTGGCACCGCCATAATTTTTGTCGTGCATTCATGCCGACGGAACTGAGGGGAAATAGACAGAGGTGGCTCCCGAAGGTGCGTTCCGTCTTATGATCTCGTGCGTGAAGTGTCCTAGATTCATCCGCCGAACGGCGGGCGATCCCGGTCAAATCATGCGTTGATCCACCGGTCCGTTCTCCCTTAGGGATGTCGGACACGGGCTCTCTCCTCCTCAGTTCTGTCAGCGTGAAGCTGTTTGTCGATCGTGCGATTGTTTTGCGCCTTCTTATACCGGCGGATCTGAGGGGAACGGAACGGGGTGGCTCCCGAAGGTGCTCCCATTCCATGGCTGTTGTATGAAGTGTTCGAGATTCATCCGCCGAACGGCGGGCGATCCCGGTCAAATCATGCGCTGGCCACCGGATCGTTCTCCCTTTGGGATGTCGATCACGGTTCTCTCTCCTCCTCAGGTCCGCATGTACAAAAATCGCGTACCTTATGGGGATACGCGTTCAATAACCGAAACATGATGTTTCGTGCGACTCTTACCTCGTCGCAAAGGCTCTCCCCAGAGTTCTTCATTTGTTAACGAAGTACTATAGCATGTATTTACAGTCTTGTCAAGAGGGGTTGGCAGTGTTTAAGCCAAATTTGCTAATTTAAGCCAAATTTAACGTTTTTATATCCATTTGCACGAAGAATCGAAAATGGATGGTTAACCGCATCCGAAAATGGCGCATGGATCATGGTGCCGGACTACGTGCATATCATTTTGGAAATTCAACAAGACACGAACCGCCTGACAAACGGGAACATCCAGGAAGGCGTAGGGGTATGGCGCGCCATCCCCCTACTTGTCGCCTCACCGGGGCACGCCCCTACGAGGATCGTTTTTCGTTCAAATCCTTCGGGGTTATCGTCCCCTTCTTTGTCTGTTGGATGTGTCGGATGATGCGATAGATCGCGATCAAGATGAGCGCACCGATGAGATCCATGAGCAGGTCGTTCATGGTGTCCGCGATTGAAGGCTGATAAATGTCTCCGGTAACGGCCTGCATAATGAATTCCCAGAATTCCCAGACCACGCCCACGAGCGATACGGTGGAAAACACGATGTAGTCTCGGAAGATAAACGGACGGAGAGCCGCCCAGCCGCGTCTGCGCCAGCGTTCGAGCAGGATCATGCTCATCCAGCCGATAGCAACGCCTCCCATAACATGTGCGAGCACGTCTAATTCCGAACGCATCGGGAGCGTGTGCATGCGTATGTACTGGAGGATGATAACGACGATCGGCGGGATGGCTGCCGTGCAAACGTCTTTGAAGAACGTGAGGATGTTTTTCGGTTCGGTCATAGAGGAATCAACGCCCGCGCCATGCGTTCGGCATCAAGTGCGTCCAGCGATAAGGAATCGTCTACAGTATAATCCCTAATCCGCGTTCGGCGTAGAGCGGTGAGGTACGCGCCGGTCCCGAGCGCTTCGCCGATATCGCGCGCGAGTGCACGAATATACGTTCCGGACGAACAAACCGCGCGAAATTTCAATTCCGGCCATTCATAGGAGATTATTTCAAGTTCGTGGATCTTCACTTCTTTTTTCGGCAGTTCAACGCCTTCCATCGTTCCCTTGCGCGCGAGTTCATACAATTTTTTGCCCCCGACTTTTTTCGCGCTGTAGGCCGGTGCGGTCTGGACGTACGAACCGCGAAATCCATCAATGATTTTTGTTACATCATCTATTGACGGCGGCTTCGACATTCGACATTCGACATTCGATATTACCCCTTCCGGATCATCCGTTGTGCTCGTCGCGCCGAGCTTCGCAGTGGCTATGTATTCCTTATCGAGTCCCACGATATCCGCGAGCTTCTTCGTCGCCCTATTAATCCCAAGGATAAGCAGGCCCGTTGCGAACGGATCAAGCGTTCCCGCATGACCTACGCGTTTCGTCTTGGCAATTCTTCGAACCGCATCAACCACATCGTGGCTCGTAAGCCCCGCGGGTTTGTCTATGAGGAGAAATCCATCCATATTCAGGGAGTTAGGGTATAGGGAGGTAGGGAGTTTGGGAATACGCCCGCCGATTTTTTTCATCTTCCCTAATCTCTAAACCCTAAACCCTAACTCCCTGAATTGACAAAATGCTCGAATTTCCGTAGGATGAGCGCACTTTATGAACGTATCCGAGCTCGCGCGCCGTTTGCGCGTAACGCCGAATGAACTCCTGGACAAGCTTCCGGGGCTCGGTTTTTCCATTGGCCGCCGCGCGATCAAGGTTGACGACGTGCTCGCGGACAAGATCATGAAGAAATGGCACGAGAACCGGCGCCGCGAGCGCATGCGTTCATCGCTCCTGAAGACGTCAAAGACGGAAGATCAAAGGGACCCATCGGAACTCAAGCCCGTGAGGATCCCGCAGATCATCATCGTCCGCGACCTTGCGGGACTTCTGGATGTTCCGGTAACGCGTCTCATTTTGGAACTCATGCGGAACGGCATCTTAGCCGCTCAGAACGAGCGGCTCGATTACGAGACCGCTGCCATCATCGCGGAGGAGCTCGGATTCAAAGCGGAGCTCCTTGAAGAGAAAGATGGGGACTCGGCAGAACAGGTTGCGGCGCAGGATCGTTTAAAGGAAGTCGTTGAAGCCGAATCAACGGAGAGCCTGCAATCGCGTCCGCCCGTCATCGTGGTCATGGGACACGTGGATCACGGGAAAACGAAAACGCTCGATGCGATTCGCCGAACGAACGTGATGGATTCCGAAGCCGGCGGCATTACACAGCATATCGGCGCGTACCAGGCGGAGCGCAAGAATCGAAAAATCACATTTATTGATACGCCGGGACACGAAGCGTTCACGATCATGCGATCGCGCGGAGCGAAGGTGGCGGACATCGCCATTCTCGTCGTTGCCGCGGACGACGGCGTTCAGCCGCAGACCAAGGAAGCGATCGACATCATTAAAGCGGCGAATCTTTCCTACATCGTTGCGCTGAACAAGATGGATAAACCGGAAGCGGATCCGGACCGCGTCCTCGCCCAGCTTTCGGAGTACGGCGTGCAGGTGGAAGACTGGGGCGGGAACGTGCCGCTCGTAAAGATCTCCGCAAAAACCGGGGAAGGCATCGACGACCTTTTGGAAATGGTGCTCCTCGTTGCGGATATGAACCCGGAACGCATTCGCGCGAACCCCGACCTCATGGCCAAAGGAACAGTCATTGAATCACACGTGGATAAGGGGGAGGGACCGGTGGCAACGGTGCTCGTGCAGAGCGGAACGCTCAAGCGAAACGATTCCATCGGCATCGGTGAAGCGCTGTACGGACGCGTGCGCGCCATGCGCGATTGGACCGGAAACAGCGTGGAATATGCTCCGCCGGGAACACCGGTTAAAATTCTCGGGTTTAAAGTCGCGCCCGCCGTCGGAGACGTCTTCGAAGTTCCCGAGGATCCAAAGAAATTAAAGGAACGCATGAAGAGCGCGCGGCAGGTTGCGGAAGCGTTCGTGGCCAAAAAGCAGATGCCGAAGAAAGAAGAGGATTCCGAACGTGAAACGAAGAAAGTGATGCTTCAGGTGGTATTGAAAGCGGACGTCCTCGGATCCCTCGAAGCGATCCTCGGCATGCTCGAGAAGATCAAAGACGATCGCGTCGGCGTGGAAGTCATCAAGAAGGGATTGGGGAACGTGACGGATACGGATTTGAGCGCGGCGGCGAATACGTCAAAGATCGTGTACGCATTTAACGTGGTGCCTGATCCGCAGGTTGCGGAGATGGCCCGCGACGAGAACGTCGACATTCGGAAGTACAAGATCATTTACGAGCTTCAGGACGATATCGTCGCGGAACTCAATAAGCTCCTGAAGCCGGAAATTAGCTACGTGCAGATCGGCACGTTCGAGACCGTGGCCATCTTCCGCACCGAAGCCGGACGCATGGTCATCGGCGGAAAGGTGAAGGACGGCAAGGTCGTGACCGGAGAGAAGGCGCGCGTATGGCGCGACGATGAACCGCAGGGCGATATTGAAATCGAAACCGTGCAGATCGGAAAGCAGAAACTGAACGAAGCGGCACAGGGCACGGAGTGCGGACTATCAATCAAAGGCAAGGTGAAGATCCAAGTCGGGGATAGACTGGATGTCTTCCACGAGGAAGTGTCGGAGAGGAAGTTGGAGATTGGGAAATAGAAAATTTCGCATTTCGCATCGCGCATTTAGGAAAAAAAGAGAGCCGTCAGCGTGCAAGTGCACGCGACGGCTCTTTTAGAATAGTATTCACGGTCATTAATAATCGAGCTGTTTGACGAAAAATGATTTTTACATAAAGATGCGCGGTGGAGAGATGATCTTTTACATCGAAAGGAGGATTGCATGGATTCGTATATCGGCATCACTGATTTTATGAATTTTGGGCAAGTCCAAGACATGCTCAAGGTGTTCGATGCGAACCGCCCAAGTGGTTCAAACCGGAAGCTTCACGTCGGCGTCATGATGAGCTACAAGACGCTTTACGGCATAGAGACCAGATGGTCGAAGGCCTTTCCGCCCAAGGAGGAAATCGCCAATATCTTTTCTTCGGACGAGACTATGAACTGCCTTCACTATGCCGACTACGAAGCCGTTGATATCTTCCAGAGCCTCTGCGAGGCAATCCACTACGGCGGTATCGGCATTGATGCGTTGCAGCTCGACATGGTCTGGCCTGATCCGGGATATGTCGCGAACGCGACCCATGCGTCACGAAAGCGACTTGAAGTCATTCTTCAGGTCAGTAAGCGCGCGTTTGAAGAAGCGAATGATGATCCGCAGGAAGTCGTTGAACGCCTTCGGGATTATGAAGGCGTCGTTCAACGCGTGCTTCTCGACAGGAGCATGGGCCGCGGACTCGGCATGGATTCAGCGGAACTCATTCCCTTTGCCCGCGCGATCAAAGAAGCATTCCCGGATTTCGGACTCGTTGTCGCGGGCGGTCTTGGCCCGGACAGCATCGGACTGGTTGAGCCCCTGATTCGGGAGTTTCCCGATGTGAGCATCGACGCCGAGGGGCGGCTTCGTCCAAGCGGAAGTGCCCTCGAACCGATCGATTGGAGTTTGGCCGCTGAATACCTCACCAGAGCACTTCATCTTTTCGGCTGACTCTGAAAAAGAAGATAACTTTCGGCTCCCATCCTTACGGGTGGGAGTCTTTCATTTATGAAAAACGAATAGAGCCGTCAGCGTGCGAGTGCACGCGACGGCTCTTTGACGTAGCGGGTGGAGAGGCTTCAGGCCGAGGTTTGTTTGGATGCCTTGGCTTTATCTTTCTGCGAACGCGGCGGCGGAAGCGTTTGGCTTCTGCGGACGAGTGAAACGAGCAGTTTGACCTCTTCGTCCGAGGCTCCGAGGGCAATGAGCGTTGATGAGAACGCGCCTTCATTGGCGCGACATCTGCTCTTCACTTGTGCGAAGGTCGGGGTTCTCCGCTCCTTGAGCGCTCGTGCGAGGTTCCTGGAAATTCCGGGGATTCTCTCAACGTCCGTTTTGTTGTTGATGAGCCGTTCACCGATCCTGATCGTCAACGGTACCTCCATTGGTTGAAAGGATTTTCAGCGTTTGCGATCCTGGTTGAGATTTGCCGGGCCGGCAATCCCTTGTCTTGTTCGGCGGAATGATCTGGCCGCCTACACGGTAGCCGGAGGAGTGCATCATCCTCGCCGCTTATCGAAGTCGCGAAGCGCCTGACGTTCCGCTTGAGACCTTTGCCGGATTGGAATGGACGGAACGGAGCGCTTCTTTTTCTTTTTTGCGGCAACCATTTCATCTCCGCTTACGCAGGATTGGCGCGAACCGTGCGGCGCTTCTTGCCGCTCTTCAGCGCCTTGTGCGCGGACACCATCTTCGTGGCGGCTTTGGGCTTCCTGCCGCCGGTCTTGGTGCTCGACGTCGCCCCGGGCTTCTTGCCGCTCGTTGAGCCCTTCCGTTCCTTTCTCGCCCTCTTGCGCGCGAGCTCTTCACGGAGCCAGTCAGGCTGCTGACGTGTCGGCAGGCTCATGAGGTAGCGCAACCGTTCTTTGGAAATCTTTTTCGCTGCCATTAGGACGACACCCTTCCTTCCCGGGCGCGCGGTTGATTCCCGCGGATGAATGCCTTGCTCCTGATCCGGGGATTGAGCGTGCGCGCATCGCGCACAATTTCTTTCCGTTCTTCCACCGGGATGTATACCCGGATCTTCGGGCGCGCTTCCTCCGCTTTCGGAGGCTTCTTCTCGGACAACGGTTTTCTGCAACAGGCCATATTCACCTCTCCATATGTGGAAGGTACGCATTTATGGTTATACATCGAACTCGCCGTGTGTTCAAGGATGGAGCCCATGTACTCATTGAGGCGGAGCACTCTCTTGCCATGCCATGGACGGGCGTATAGTATGCAGTCAAACAAAAATTAACCCCCAATATTTATATGGAAAAAGAAATCACCGACGCAACGTTTGAAGCAGATGTTCTGCAGGCAAAACAGCCTGTGTTAGTTGATTTTTGGGCGCCGTGGTGCGGTCCGTGCAGGACGATGGGACCGATTGTGGAAGAGCTCGCCGAAGAGCTTGATGGCAAGGCCGTGGTGGGCAAGGTGAACGTTGATGAAAACAATCGGTATGCGGGGCAGTACGGCGTGATGAGCATTCCCATGTTCCTGATTTTTAAGGACGGAGATGTCGTGGATCAGCTTACGGGCGTGGTGGCCAAAGGAGAGCTTAAGGAGCGGCTAGAGAAGCACATCTAGCCGTTGGTCGGTTATCGTAAGTCGTTTGTCGGGCAGAATGGCTGCGATTCACGACCAACGACCAACGAATATGCGCGACGTCATCATTATCGGATCGGGGCCGGCCGGGTGGACGGCCGCGATCTACGCGGCGAGAGCGGAACTGAAACCGCTCGTGTTTGAGGGCGACGAACCCGGCGGGCAGCTCACGACGACCACGGACGTCGAGAACTATCCGGGATTTCCGGAAGGCGTCCTCGGTCCGGATCTCATGGCCACGCTCAAGAAGCAGGCTGAGCGATTCAATACGGAAATAGTATCAGAGCGTGTTGATGAGATTCGGAAGAATGATGGCGGTTCGTTTACGGTCGTCTCAAAAGGGGAGGAGTATCAAACGAAGACCATCATCCTCGCAACCGGCGCTACGGCAAAGAGACTGGGACTCGAATCCGAGAAGGCGCTCTATGGCAAGGGCGTATCCGCGTGCGCCACGTGCGATGGTTTTTTCTTTAAAGACAAAGAGGTGGTCATCGTGGGCGGAGGAGATTCAGCCATGGAGGAAGCGAACTTCCTCACGCGGTTCGCATCGAAAGTCTACATCGTCCATCGCCGCGACGCGTTCCGCGCATCAAAGATCATGCAGGATCGCGCGTTAAACAATCCGAAGATAGAAGTTATTTGGAATTCAGCCGTTACGGAGATTCTGGGCGTGGAAGAAGGCCGTGTGACCGGCGTTCGTCTAAAATCCACAACGGATGGATCAACCAGGGATATGAAGATCGATGGGGTGTTCTCCGCTATCGGACACGTGCCAAATTCAGACGTCGTGAAAGGCCTCGTGGACCTGGATGAGAAGGGATACGTCAAAACAGACCCCGGGACCTCCAAAACCGGCATACCGGGCATTTTTGCCTGCGGAGACCTGCAGGATTCGCGCTACCGCCAGGCCATCACGGCCGCCGGGAGCGGTTGCATGGCCGCCTTGGACGCGGAGCGATATTTGGCGGAACGTTGAGGTTAGTTTGGGTCATTAGGCCAAATCCCAACGGGTCTACGAATTACGAATAGATACGAATCTACGAATACGCTATCAAGCAGCGGTTCGTGAATTCATACATTCGTATCTCCGTTTGTTTGTCCGTCTTTGGTCTAATTCGTAGACCCTTTTCAATATAGATTTTTTTTGACGCTCATTGTCGCCTGTGATTAGATGGCTCGCGGAGGTGAAACGTGAAAACCAGCACATTCGTTCTTTCGATCGTCGGGTGTCTGTTGATGGGGGTGTTCTGTAGCCATACTTGTTCAGATCCAATTGCGAGCTATTTCTCATCATGGGTGCGGAATCGGGCCGCGTTGCAGGCGCTTATTATCCTGCTCTGCTTTATGCCCAACTCCTTCCCGATTTGGCTTGCGTATGTTTTTCCGCAATGTCCCGAACGGACCGTGGCCAGGCGCTTCGCTCTGGCCGCGGTCACTATGTACGTTCTCCCGATCGCAGGCCTCTTTTACGTGGTCTCCGTGGGATGATCGCATCTCGCTCTAAACCTTTGTCACGAAGACCGCTCCGTCTCCTCGGCGTTGAGCGGTCTTTTTGTTTGGCATTCGGTTGATGATGATCCTAAAAGCGTAAGTCAAATGCCAAATGCCAGATGCCAAAAGCTCATGCCTGTTTGACGATGGGAATTTTTTAGTCCAAGCTTTCGCATAGGTCTTTTACCTTCCAATAGAGAGGTGCGACATGAGCAGAAAGAAGAAGCGAGCGGCGGTCGAACCGCCGGAGATCTCTCCGTACGGGGAAGACGGCCCGCTGTCCATGCGGGGTACGAAGTTCGTGGATGGCCATAGCGCGGTCATGATTCTCACGGAAGATGCGAGGAGAGAATCCGGTCTTCCGTTCGTGGGAGATGAAACGCTGTCCGAGGATGTGAAACACCGGGCTATGGATCTCGTGTATCGGAGAGACGCATCTTCCCGGGAGTGGGATGCGCGCACTGATCCGTCACGGCACGAACGCGTTCTGCGCGGACTCGTCATACGGCTCGTTGACGCCGGTCTTCCAAGGATGCTCGGACTCACAAAAGCGAAGTTCAGGGCGCTGTTTCCGCTTTCGTTTGATGCGGAGGCGAAGACGGCGAATCCTTTTTTTGACCAACCGTTTTACAGTCTGCATGTTGCGGATGAGCGTGCGATTTTGCGAGCTGCGGGCATCGCCATACGGAAACATATCGTTGACGGCATTCGGCACGTTGTTCAACCCAAGGAGGCGCGTATCCGGTTTACGCAGCTCGGATGCGGATTCATGGGACAGGATCCGCGCTGTGTGGCTTGGCGATCGTGGCTCGATTACAGCCAAGGACGCACACTTTCGTACGACTTGCTCATGGATCTTGTGAGCTTTGCGTGGCTCTCGTTTCAGTACGACATCACGCTGGACTGCGTTGCCATTTCAGGGAGTCTCTTTACGGACAAGTGGAAGAAAGCGGCTCCCCTGTGCCTCCATAGAACAACGGATGGATGGTACGTGGACGTCTACGATCGCGAACAGTACGAGAAAGAGCCCCCCGCCCTTTTTCTCATGTCCCGCTAGACGTACATCTTGCACCTCCCGTTTCTTCTCATAGCCCCCACGGTTATCTCAATCGTGGGGGTTTGCGTTCGGGCAGCGGGCATGGGGCACAAGGCGGCGGGTCTGTTCGTGAGGTCGTTTTTTTAAATCGGTTTCCCTCATTGCGTATCCCGCCGCCCCGTGCCCCATGCCCGCTGCCCGGTTATTGACAGTTTTCCCATATTCCCGTACTATCTCGGCACTTATGCTACACATCAGATTACGGCGAATTGGCAAGAAAAAGCAGCCAACGTACCGCCTCATCGTGTGCGAAAAGTCCAAAGATCCCTTCGGAGATTATTTGGAGAATTTGGGCACGTATAATCCGCGCACGACCCCGTCCGAGATCAATCTCAAGGCGGATCGCATCAGCGAATGGATCTCCAAAGGAGCACAGTGTTCGGACACGGTCTGGAACATCCTTGTGGATCAGGGCGTGGTAAAGGGCGAGAAGCGCAAGTCCATTCAGATTTCAACGAAGCGCAAAGGAAAGCTCGAAAAGAAATCCGCGGATAAGGCTGTTGCCGACGAAGCGAAGAAGGTGGCCGACGAAGCCGCGAAAGCCGAGCAGGATGCCGCGAAGGAGGCGGAAGAGGCTGTGAAAGCGGAAGAGGCCACCAAGGAAGCGGAAGCGTCCGTAGAAGCCGCACCTGAACAGGAAGCGGAGGCGGCTGCTCCGGAAGCGGAGGTTCCATCAGAGCCCGTAGAAGAGAAGCCGGCAGAAGAGGCTCCTGCAGAAGAAAAATCACCTTCCGTTGAAGCTCCGGGAGATGAAGCGCCGAAGGCCGAATCTTCCTCCGCTGAAGCTTCGGAGGATAAATAACCCATTTTAAAGCCATATTGACCCACCCTTTCCATGGGGTGGGTTTTGTGCTACATTTTCCACCGACGAAGCATTTCTCCTAAAAGGGGAAATGACGTCGAAGATTCCTTAATAAGAGAATATTCTCCATACGAATATGGCTGAAGTTCAAAAGGATCAGGAATTCGTGGAGTCCATCGTGAAGGCTCTCGTGAACCATCCAGAGGACGTTCGCACAGAACGGACTGTCGATGATCGCGGTGTCCTCATCACGCTCCACATTAACCAGGACGACATGGGGTACATCATTGGCCGACAGGGCCAGACCGCACGTGCTCTCCGCATCCTCCTCAAAACGGTTGGTGCGAAGGACAATGCTCGGGTGAACCTCAAAATCTTCGAACCAGAAGAGTCGCGCCGCGAACACCATGAGAAGAAGGCTTCCACACGAAGCGAAGACAAGGGTTCGCACGGCGAAGCCGGCGTGGTCACTGATCAGGATCTTGCGGATCTCGGCATCTAAGCAAGTCAACAAGCTCCCCGGTACAATCCGGGGAGTTTTCGTTACAGCGGATGGTTCGTTGTGCGCGGCTTTCCGAATGTCGTGCGTTATGATTGAGGGGGCGGGGAAGAGAACCACGAACCACGTACCAATCCGCCACGCACCATTCCGTTACCGTTCGTTCGGCTTTTCTCCCGCGTGCTTCTTCTTATGCAGGAAGTAGGAGTAGAACATGGGCGCGAAGGCCGATCCGAACACGATCGGGAAGAAGATCCATGGCCGGGCGCCGATGGTAAGCGCCATAATGAGAATAGCGATGCCCGCGACGACGAAGGCCCAGCCCGCAACGCGCTGGCTCTTCTGCCAGACCTCCGGATCATCAAGCGTCCACGGCGTCCGGAGTCCCACGAACCAGTTCTGACGGATCTTTCCCATGTAGTTTCCCAAGACGATGAGGAGTACGCCGATACCGGCGGTTACGAAGTTGCCGACCTGATCGTTGTATTCCGGTTTCAGGGAAACGAGGATCATGATGGCTTCCATGTATCCCAGAAACAGGATGATGCAAAGCCGAATGGCGAACCACGCTTTTTTAAACGCGTGATAGTTGATGCGCTTCGGATCAATGCGTTCGAAGAAAGAAAACAGGAATGTGAATAATGCGGCCATGCCCGGCAGGAGGAAGATGGTCCATTTCGATCCCCAGCTATCCGGCTGTCCGCTGAATCCCCAGTGCGTTGGGATGGGGTCCGGGAGGTGCGGGAAGGCGGCGATCGCGAGCGCGATCATGACGGCGACCACGATCCAGAGCGGCCACACGATTCCTTTGACGCGTTCGTTCGTATCGTTATTTTGATTGGTCACAGTTGAAGAGGTCATAGAGCATTGCGGCAGCGTCTTCAAAGACGCTGAGGTTTAGTGAGTAGATCATGAACTGGCCGTCGCGGAGCGCCTTTACGAGCCCGGCGCGCTTCAGGATGTCCAGGTGGTGAGACAGAGAAGCCTGCGTAATATCAAAATGCTTCAGAAGATCCGTCACGCTCATGTCCTTTTTCTTCAAGAGCTGAAGGATTTTTCTTCGATTCCCGTCAGAGAGTGATTTAAAGAGGTGTTCCATGGGGAAGGGAGTTAGGGGGGTTAGAGTTTAGGGAGTTGGGGATCTCGGCTAACGGGTCGATGCTATAAGTATATAGATAACTGTCTATATGTCAATACAATGGTTAAGTATTGACTATAAACTTAACAATTGTTAATATATTTCAATATGAATAAGAAAGCGTTTTACTCAACGGCGGAGCTGGCAAAGATCCTAGGCATTAGCAGGGTCGCTGTTTTTCAACAGATAAAAGATGGAAAAATCCCCGCAATGAAAGTCGGCCGTTCCTACATCGTAGATGCAAAGGACGTTCCCCATGTTTCCGGAGGAGCGTTGCGGGATGCTGATCGCCGGATGATTCATACGTCCGTGCAAAGGACCGTTAAAGAATACGGAGAAACATTGAAGCTTCTTGGTACGGAATAATGTCCTATGCGTGCAACGAGCATATCAATCACGGAAGTCGAACAAGTGACGCATGAGCTCGCTCGCGAACTGATGCACTGGGAAGAACCTATCCCGGATTTCGCATCGCGTTTTCCAAATAAACTTGAAGCGTGTCTTTCCATGCCGTTTCAGCGTTTTTCCGGCAAACAGTTATATGAAGGGCTCATCGGGAAAGCATCCGTGCTTTTTTATTTGATGGTGAAGAACCATCCGTTTCAGAATGGGAATAAGCGAATTGCCATGACCACGATGCTTTATTTCCTTATGAAAAACGGCAAGTGGTTGCGCGTTGACCAGCAGGAGCTGTATAACTTTGCCAAATGGGTGGCGGAAAGTAACCCAAAACTGAAAGACGAAACGATTAAAGCGATCGAGAAATTTATACAGACGTACCTCGTTAATGCTTAATAGTATGAAGAGAAATCGAACGAAGCCTCTCCTTTTTGAAGCCGTGACCATCTTCCCGGAAGTTTTTGACGGCTACATGTCCGCTTCCATTTTGGGGCGTGCGAAAAAGAACAAGCTCATCAGTTTCAAAGCGCACGACCTTCGCGACTGGACGCATGATCGGCATCGCACGGTTGATGATAAGCCTTTCGGCGGAGGCGCAGGGATGCTCATGAAGCCCCAGCCTTTCTTAGAGGCTCTTGTCGCACTTGGGGTTCGGAGGAAGAAGGATGGGAGAGCACGGGCGCGGGGCGCGGGGCGCGGGGCGCGCGTCATCGTGACGGCCGCGAACGGAAAACCGTTTACGCACAAAGATGCGGTCCGCCTGTCGAAGTATGACCGCCTCATCTTCCTCTGCGGACGCTACGAAGGCATTGATCAGCGCGTCATTGATCGCCTGGCTGACGAGGCATTCACCATCGGTCCCTACGTCTTAACCGGCGGCGAACTTCCGGCCATGGTCATGATGGATGCGGTTGCTCGGCACATCCCCGGGGTGCTCGGAGATGAAGCGTCATTGCAGGAAGAGAGTTGGGCGGATACGGGGCGGCGTTTGGCATCTGGCGTTTGGCATTTGGCCGCTCAGGAGCGGTTTGGCCAAAAGCCAAAAGCCAAAAGCCAAAAGCCCGGTTGTTCAACTCCAAGCTTCGATTCTGCATGCGGTACCGGAGAATATCCGCAATACACCCGTCCCGAAGTCTGGCTGGGCATGAAAGTCCCGCCGATTCTCATGTCCGGCCATCACAAGAAGATCGGGGAGTGGAGGAAATTGAAGCGAAATAGAACGATATGAAACATCGTATATCACCGGTCAACTTGATATCGCTTATCATTCTGCAGATCGTATTGTTGTTTGCGTATTTGTTTGTCTACAGCAGATGGCTGCATTTATTGGTACCAGAAATATCTTCTTGGATCATACGTATATTGGACCCGGGTATTTCAGTCTTTATCCCCTTGTTGCTTTGCTATCTTTTTTTAAAAAATCGTATCCATTTTTCTAAAAGAGCGAAGATTGGAATCGTCACAGTGCTTATCCTCGTGGTTTTTATAAATGGTTTTATGTTTTTGGGTTTGCTTTGGGGCCGCGCATTTTCTCAAGAAAAAATTTTCCCCGTGATCGTTCCGGGAACGAGCGGCTCATTTGTGATTTCTCGATTTGCCAGCATTCCAGAAGGCGAAGGCTTCAGACTGTTTCAAATTTCAAATGGAATATTTCGAAAAGAGATCGCGCACTCTTACCGCTGGCATAAGGAGTATCAAGATCCATACGTCGAACTCTATGGAAGTGAAAAAACACCGTCAGATAGTCCGCTCTATATCTATCATGTGATGGATCATACCCTTGAGTTATTTAAGTCAGAATAACGTTGGATTCGTGAAAACCCAGCTGCTCTTCTCAGGAGATCACAAAGAAATCGATAAATGGAGGAAGGGGGAAGAGGAAGTAATCATCCTCTGCTTTTATGAAGAGTACGATAAAGAAACGCATCACTCCGATTATTATTCTGACGGTTATTATTCTTACGGCAGGATTGATGTGCAGGCGGGCGGAAATTTGTTGCGCGTTTAACGCAACCTATTCTAGGATTTGAGTCGAATAAAGAAACAGAAAATAGTTGTGGAAAGCAATTTTATCCAGCCTTATTTTAAAATGATGCCTCTGATTAAGAACTATTAATCGTCGTATTTTCTGATACGCCGTGTGTTTTCCTCCAACGTATCCAACCCGGCGCGTTTCCGGCGGACATTTACACTCGTTCGGTTTTTAATGGGTCGCGGAATATAATTGCCGGACGGTCCTCTGTGGAATTGCGTCCCGTATAATTGTTTTTCGCCGGAGTTTACGAGTATGCGATCCGTGAGGTATGCGCGTTCGTGAGGCGCAAAATGACAATGCTTTAGGCATGCTTCCTGAAGTTTCAAGTCGTCATCTTGATGCTGAATCAAAAGCCAAAATATTCGTAATCCTTTTTTCCCTAAAAGCGAGCGAGTGGGATATCCGTACTTGCGGATAATCGCGTGAATGTGACGATTATGCGCATGGTCCATGTTGTACATGACGACACCAGGGATTCCCCTTGAGGGAGAGGGGAACGGAAGACATAGCCGAAATCCCTGATCGACATCAAACATCTTTTTAATTTTCCGTACAAGTTTGGTATCCATATCTTTTCTGATCCTATAAGCTAACACCCTAAAAGCTAAAAGCTAAAGGCTAATAGCTATAACCCGATCTCCACCTCCTGCGGGCCCACGGCGTACGGGCCGACCTGATAGGGAGGGAAGATGATCGTCACGCCGTCTTCCGTTATCTTCGCGATTTCATAGTTCTCTTCCTTCGGTTCGGTGCCCCGCCGGATCCAGTCTTCGTCGTCGCCCACGTACGGCTGTTCGGCGAGCGAGGTTCGCGCCCGCGTCACAACGTCTTCGAGGGAGATGTCCTCCCGATCAAAATATTCCAAGAGGGTAAGGAATTTCTGGTTCTCTCCATCATAGATGTAACTCGCGTACACGGTATTCGGGTGCGCGCCGCCCGTGTATTCGGATCCCTGGAGCAAAACGTTTACGATGCCGTTTGATTCGTAGATATGCGCGGGTTCGAGCGAGAGGGAGAGCGGACCCGGAGACTGATCCGCCAAAAATCCTTCGCTGTATTCGGTAAACTGATCAACGAGCGATTGGACGTCTTCCTGCATGCGCTCGTTGAATGCGTCGGCGAATGTGGCGTTCGTCATAACGGGATAGCGGATATCCAGGATGAGTGTTTCCCGTTCTTCCGCGATCTCTTCGTCCACGAATGAGATCCCGTTCGTCTGTGGCCACGCGAAGGTCTTGATGATCTCCCGGAATATCTTGGCGTCTCGGGAGGGGTCGAACGCATCACAGCTCACGTCGTCCACCGTGCCTTGAACGCACGCGTCGCTTACGCGGGGATCAATCAT
Source organism: uncultured Gammaproteobacteria bacterium (assembly GCA_964392485.1). Lineage (GTDB taxonomy): Bacteria > Patescibacteriota > Patescibacteriia > 2-12-FULL-60-25 > 2-12-FULL-60-25 > 2-12-FULL-60-25. Next base: position 26,886 of record CAYMPS010000002.1, read on the forward strand.
GCTTTGAGCGGTGAAGGACAGTCGCACGGTCCAGCCGTTTCGGCTCGTTTCATATCGATAGGTATGATATTGGCTTCCGGCCGCACCCTCCTGTTCATCGCACGCGATAAAAAACAATCCGTTGATGAATTGTTTTGCGCCATACGCATCAAGATCGACGTCAACGTTTCCGCAGAGCTTCGGCACTTCTTCCGATCCGCTCGTTTGCGCGATATCAAGCTCCAGCCACGCGCTGTCCAGCGATCTGTTCGGGAGGTCTATCTTCAATCGCTCCGTCCCGTTCCATGCGGTCGTGACTCCCGAAAGAGGATATTGGAACGAGAACCCCTGGGACCCGCGGTACGTCTCCCAGCCTTCGCGGAGGATTCGCGGATTCGCATTACCGCGGCCGAATACCTCATCATCCTGAGAGGCGGAATCGGACGGAGGCGATGGTTGCGGGGCGGGCTTTTCCTCCTCTTTCTTCGCGAAAGGATTGGTGCATCCCGCGCCCATGAGGATGATTCCGATCACGGAAGCTGTGAGCATGCGCTTCATATGCGGGAAGCATACAGGATTAATTGAAATAATTAAAAAAATTGAAAAGAGTTCAATTATTTCAATCTCTTCCTCGCGTGAACGAGCTTCCAGATTTCATCCGGCAGGAGGACGAGCGCGCCCAGGGCGATGATCCAGAGCCACACGGTCCAGGGGATGGAAGTGACGTGGAGCAGGTGCGAGAGCGGGCCGCCGCTCAGGGCGATCAGGGTCATGACAATGATGATGCCGATGGCCGCCAATAAAAATGTATTCTCAAAGGGATTAAACGTGAATACGGATCGGGTGGAGCTCCGGATGCTGAACGCGGCCCACCACTGCATGCTCGTCATGGCCAGGAGGACGATGGAGAAGCGCATCATGTCTCCATCGATACTCATCGCGTAGAAGTAAGCGCCCAGTCCGATGGCACCCATGGCCGTGCCCAGAATGCCGATGCGAATCCAAGCGTTTTTCGGGAGGAGCTTTCCGTGTTCCGGTTTCGTTTGACCGCCGTGCGCGGGTTCGGTCGCGAGCGCGAGCACGGGCAGGGCATCCGTTACGAGGTTCAGCCACAGGATCTGCACGGCGAGGAGCGGGGTGGGGAGCATAAAAGCCAACGCCACGCCGATGACCGCCAGCTCCATGGCGTTCGTGGCAAACAGGTACGTGACGACTTTCTGAACGTTTCCGAGCACGCTTCGTCCTTCTTTTATCGCATCGACGATCGTGGCGAAGTTGTCATCCATGAGCACCAAGTCCGCGGCTTCGCGCGCCACGTCCGTTCCGGTCCCTCCCATGGCTACGCCTACGTCCGCGGCATGGAGCGCCGGGGCGTCGTTCACGCCGTCGCCGGTCATGGCGATGATTTTCTGTTCGCCGCGCGCCACCTCGATGAGGCGCATCTTCGTTTCCGGCGTCGCGCGCGCAATGACCCGCACCTCTTTGAGCTCTTCGACGAGCTGGTCATCGTTCATCCTCATCAGATCTTCACCGAGCCTCACGGATGAGCGTTTTGAAGCCAAACCGACTTCCTTTGCGATCACGAGCGCGGTTTCCGGATGGTCGCCGGTTATCATGGTTACGTTGATGCCGTGCGAACGGCACCACTTGATGGCGTCTTTCGCTTCCTTCCTCGGATCATCCCGCAATCCGGCGAGCCCGGCGAATTTCCATCCCGAAGCGGAATATCCGAGCTGCGCCTTGGCGCTTTCCGCGAACGCAATGACGCGCATGCCCTGTCGGGCCATGGTTAAGAGGTGCGCTTCGTAATTGATGTTCTTTTCTCCGCACGCGTTGAGAATTTGTTCCGGACTCCCCGCGAGGATGCTTACCGTATCTCCGTTTTTAAGGGTCGTTGTTACCGCGCGCGTCCGCGTTGTTCCGTCGAACGGACGAACGTCGCGCTGCATCGGAACCTCGAGCGTATACGCTCCGGCGAGATCCAAAAACGCGCGATCGATCGGGTCAACGCTCCGCAGACGCTCTTTGAGATTTGCGGCCGGATCCGCAACGGCGGCCATGAGCTCCGCGAAGCGTTTTGCACGATCCTCATCCCCGTTCACGCGCACGCATCCGTCATGTGCGATTTGAACGGTCGTTTGATCGGCGAGGACGGCTTTGTTAAAGTGAAGTTCGTTCAAGGTGAGCGTTCCGGTTTTATCCGTAAAGATCGTATCAACGCCTCCCAGGGACTCCACGGCCTGAAGCTCTTTTACAATGGCGTTCTTCTTGCTCATGTCCCGTACGCCCCTGGCGAGCACGATGGTGAGGACGACCGGAAGCCCTTCCGGAACAATGGCCACGATGAGAGCCAGAATGAGCGGGATGGAGGCGAGGATGGGGCGTCCGGAAGCCACGGAGGCGATGAAGAGGATGAGGGCGATGATGATGACGGCCGTGAGCACCTGATGCGACAGGGTGCGCACGCGCGTGACGAGCGGAGGTTCGGGGCGTCGTTCCGAGAGGCGCAGGGCGATGTGCCCAACTTCCGATTCGGTGCCGATGGCGCTTATGACGAGGAGGCCCGTTCCCGCAACGACGGTCGTACCCGCGTATCCCGCATTGCGAATATCAGCGGCAATCGCATTCGTTTTGAGCTTGATGGCGTCGGATGTTTTGGATACGGCGATGGATTCTCCGGTAAGGCTCGATTCGTCCACGCGAATTTCCGTCACCGTGATCCAGCGGCCGTCCGCCGGAATGCGATCGCCGGCCTGGAGCCGGACGACATCGCCCGGGACGAGATCGTCAACACTGCAAAAAAGGTGTTCACCGTTTACGAGGCAGCGCGCCTCGAACGTGACATCTCGCTTGAGTGCTTTTAGGGCGCGGGAGGCGCGCGCGGACTGGAATGTTCCAATGACGGCATTCATCACGAGAACCGCGGAAATGATAATCGCATCGCCCCATTCCCGCATGTAGATGGAGATGCAAGCAACGCCCAAAAGAAGGAATACGAACGGACTCGAAAATTCTTTAAGGAATCGTACAATGATCGAAGTGTCTTTTTTTTCCGGAAGCCGGTTCTTCCCGAAGCGTACGCGCCGGTTGTCGCGTTCGGACGCGTCAAGCCCCTCTTTTTTTGCGGAGAGTTTTTCGAGAGCCTTTTTCGCGTCTATTCCGGCGAGTTCACGCGGATGGATCTGTCTGGTTAGCATAAGATCGGGCATCGGGCATCGGGCAATGGGCTGGGGGTTTTTCCCTCATGCCCGTTGCTTCGTAATCACCCTCTCCAAATCGCATACGCCAAGTAGGCGATGTAGATGACGACGAATGCGATTCCATGAGATCGTTTTATCGTCGCTTTTTTGGGCTGAGTTACGAGGAAGAACCACAGCAGGATGGTAATGATCCCTGCGATGATAAGGTTTTCGAACTGTATGGCGCTGAACGGAAGCGGTGCGATGAGCGCGCTTAGCCCCAGAACGAGCAGGAGGTTGATCATATTCGATCCCACGATGTTTCCGATGAGGAGCTTCGGTTTTCCCCGTTTGCACGCGATGATGCTCGTTGCCAGTTCCGGGAGCGACGTTCCAAGGGCGATGAGCGTTGCCCCGATGAGCCCTTGGGACACTCCAAGGAGCTCAATGATTGCTTCCGCTCCGTTCACGATGATGTTTGCGCTCACGCCGAGGCCGATGACTCCGGCGGCAATGGCGAGGAGGCCCGTCCATAGTTTTTGCGGGAGCTCCGTTTTCGGAGGCTCAATATCTTTTCCCCACTGGCCGTAGATATAAAAGGCATAGAGAGAGAATCCCAGGATGAGGATGATCCCTTCCACTCGGCCGATTTCATTCGGCCCGGAAAACAGACTCAGAGACTCTTGGGCGAATAGCGCTACAATCAATGTGGCCAAGAGCGTCAGCGGGATGCCGATGCGGATGGAGTTCTCTTTTACGACGACGGTGGCCATGATGGATGTGATGCCCACGACGACCAGGATGTTCGCGATATTGCTCCCGAGGACGTTCGCAACGGGAATTCCCGTAAGCCCGTTTATCGTGGCCAGGATGTTCACGGCAAGCTCCGGGAGCGACGTGCCAACGGCCACGATCGTCAGTCCCAAAAATATTTCGGATAGCCTAAAACGCTTCCCGATGACCAGGGCGCCGTCAATGAGCCAGTTCGCGGATTTCTGAAGGAGGAAAAAGCCGAGGACGAGCAGGAGAAGTTGAGTAAACATCGTTCCACATTGTATCACGGGGGAGGAAAAGGGAAGATGGAATGCGGAATTTGGAATATCGTCTCAACGTCTCGTTTCTTTCACGATGTCCAAATATATCGCACGACGTCCACAAAGGTCGTTCGCATTCCGTATTCCCTAATTCCGCACTCCAACTTCCTTCTCCTGTTGCTTCATGCCCGCAAAACGGTATACTGAATTTATGATGCGGGTGCGGGGTCGATGCGTTATTTCCATTTCGATGATCGGGTCGGCGATCCTCGTTTTTTCAGTTTCTCCCGTCTTCGCAGCCCAATATCGACCCGTTCCGGTCCTTGAGGAGCATGCGCGAACCGCGGAAGTTTCCATTTGGAAGGCGGATATTTCGAATCGCGTCCGATTCCAAACATTCGATAAAACCTATAAAAGAGGGGCGTTTTTGGCCGCCGGAGACGTGGACGGCGACGGGGCGGATGAGCTTGTCTTTGGCGCGGGGCCGGATCACGCGCCGGTCGTTCGTCTCTATGAGACGGACGGGACGCTCATCAAGGAATTCCGCGCGTATGAAGAATGGTTCAAAGGAGGCGTCCGTGTTGCCGTTGCAGACGTGGATGGCGATGGAATCGATGAGATCATTACGGCACCGGGACCCGGCATGAAGCCGCTCATCCATGTGTTTAACGCACAGGGAGAGCATAAGCTCGAAGGGGGTGCGCTCGCATACGCCGAAACGTTCCAGGGCGGCGTTCGGCTCGCCGCGCATGACATGGACGGAGACGGGAGTGCGGAAATCATAACGGTTCCGGGTCCGGGAGGCGGTCCGCACGTCCGCATCTTCAACGGGCGCATGGAGAATGCGGGCCTGGACTTCTTTGCATTCGATGAGGGGATGCGGGATGGCATTACGGTTACGGTGCTCCGGACCATGCGCGGTCCGCAGATCGTTATCGGCATGGAGTCTTGGCAACGCCCCATCGTGCGCCGCTTCCTCCTCACGGATCGCGCGCATCTCCTAAGGGAGTTCTACGCGTTTGATCCCGATTCCAAATCCGGTGTGAGCGTTTCCGCGTTTGACGTGGACAGCGACGGCGTGGATGAAATCGTTGCGTCGCAGAACGGAGGGACTACGTCCGAGGTTCGCATCTACGACATGTTCGGCACGCTTCATGATAAGTATCTGCTCCACGATCCTCTGTTTCGCGGAGCGCTTTCCATCGCACAGCTGGATGCGGACGGAGATGCACAGATGGAGCTCGCGACCGTGGCGCTCGCGCCGCTCGTCGTATCGCCGGAAGATGAGGAGAAGCGCATCGTCGTGAATTTGAGCCAGCAGCGGCTCTATGCGTATGAGCACGGACGCATTGCAAAAACGTTTCTCATCTCATCCGGGACATATCGGTATCCAACGCCGGCCGTTGAAACGACGGTGCTCGAAAAGATCCCCGTGAAACGCTACCGCTGGAGCTACGGCGCGAATCATCCGGATAATTACGATCTGCCGAACGTGGAGTACAACCTTCGCATCTACGGACCGATCTACATCCACGGAGCCTACTGGCACAATAATTTCGGATACCGCATGAGCCACGGGTGCATTAACGTCGATGAGCCGGACGCGGAGTGGATCTACGGCTGGGCGGACGTCGG
>CAYMPS010000002.1:32812-34594 GCA_964392485.1 uncultured Gammaproteobacteria bacterium
TCATCACCCCTTTCTTTTTTATCTTTTGCGACGTACCATGAAACAGTTCTAACGGGATATGAATCTATTTGTATTTTTTGCCGTCGTATTCATTCTCACTTTTCTGCTGGGGAAGCTTCTTGAAAAGATACGCGTACCTTGGATTTTCGCGGCTCTTCTCATTGGCGCCGGACTTGCCGTATACAATCCGTTTGAACAGATTACGTCCTCGGAAACATTCGGTATTTTTGCACAGATCGGAATGTACCTGCTCCTGTTCCTCGTCGGGTTTGAGCTTGATCTCAATAAGTTGAAAAAGGAGAGCGGCTTTATTTTCAGATCAACCTTCCTTATCATTTTTTTGGAAGGGTTCATCGGAACCTTCGTCGTTCACTTCATCTTCGGGATCGACTGGCTCATTTCTTTTCTCGTTGCGCTGAGTTTCGCAACTGTGGGCGAGGCCATCCTCATACCGATCCTGCATGAGTTTAAGCTCGTCAATACGACGCTCGGACAATCTATCATCGGCATTGGAACAGCGGACGATATCATAGAAATTATTTTGCTGCTCTTCGTGAGTATTTTGGTTGGCGCGCAGGCTGATGGAAATATCGTCTTTATCCTTTTCTCTCTGGCCGCGCTGATTCTCATGACCGCCGCTTTTCAATTTTTCAATAAAAAGAGAGATCGGTTTCATTTCGTAAGCATCGAAACGCTGTTTTTGTTCGTCCTGTTCGTTTTTTTCCTCTTTATTGGAATTGGAACGTATGCCGCCGCCGCTCCGCTCGCTGCCATTCTCGCGGGTGTATCCGTGCGACATTTCATACGTAATGAACGGCTGAAGTTCATAGAAGATGAGCTGAAATCACTGACGTATGGATTATTCGCTCCGCTGTTTTTCGTGTCGATCGGCGCGGAGCTGAACGTTCATTACCTGGTTTCCTTCCCGTTGCTGGTGCTTCTCGTCGTGGCCGTATCAAACGGAGCGAAACTATTGGGAAGCTATCTCGTGGGGAGAAAAAAACTCGGGGCGAGAGGATCAATATTGCTCGGCATCGGACTGTCCGTCCGGTTCAGTACGAGCATTATCATCATTAAATTTTTGTATGATAACGGTGTTATCGGTTTGGACATCTATTCCGTTATCGTCGCTTCAAGCATCGTATTCAAATTTATCATCCCGATCCTTTTCTCGCAGTTGATTACTCGATGGAAGTCCGTCGTGATCTGAGCACGTTTTGAAAAAAACACGCCTTTCGGCGCGTCTTTTTTATTCCTCCACATGAATCCGGGCCGGGTATGAAGCCTCGCGGGGTCTTTGAGAGACGCGAGGATCCGTCTCTGCTCCCGGACTCGTGCGGAGCGGGGAGCCGAAACGCGATGCGTTCGGCTCCCCTTGCAAGGGTCAGGACCAGCGGCTTTCGAGATTGCGCCGGAAGCGCATCTCTTCGCCGTACCTGGTCCGCAGGGCTTGCGGGTTGAAGAGCAGTTCTCCGAGCAGGCACGCGCGGCAATCGCCGGGGACCTTGCTCCAGAGGTACGAAACGATCTTGACGTCACTGATGAACTCGGCCATGTCTTCCTCCGTAACGGGAGCACCCATTGCTCCTCGATTCACGCCTCAAGCTTGATCGCTTAAGAAATGGATTGAGGAGGGGAAGCAACGACGTATCGCTGCTTCCCCATCCAAAGAGATTTGCCTTGACCTCCAGGCTTCCCGGCTGCGGAACGTCGGTTGCAACCGACGTTCCGATGCCGGACTAAGGAGACTTCTTGTTTACGGAGAAGTCACAAACTCCGTTG
>CAYMPS010000003.1:0-23085 GCA_964392485.1 uncultured Gammaproteobacteria bacterium
TACCTAGGGCAAAATTTTGGTGGTATTTTTTCATAATTTAATATGGAGTATAGCTGAAAAATAAGAGGTAAATGTGATTGCGTCAAGGGGAACAAAAAACAGGACCCTCCAGTCGCCCCGTTTTTGTTCCTCGTTCACGCATTCCCCAGCGGTACGGCGCACGCGCGCCGTACTAGCGTCGCCTCATCATAAAGCGCTGCCACGTGCGGTCGCGAGCGATGTGGCCCGCCATGCAGAAGCCCCGCAATACGCGGGGTTTTTCGTGTGCTATTATTCTAATATGCCTCAAAACGAACATCGAGACCTCGTTATAGATGGTCTTAAAAAACAATATCAAAAAGAGCATGGCGTACTCGGAATGGTTTTGTTTGGTTCGCAGGCGCAGGGGCGTGCGGATGAATTTTCCGATATTGATGCCTATGTCATCCTTTCAAAAGATGACGGTCGGGAAAGAATATTTAGACGCATTCATGGCGTTCGTGTTGATATTGTTTTTGATTCCATTTAGAGCGTAACGGGCTACGTAAAGAGCGAGGAGGGGAAGTTCTGGCGGAATGTTTCGCATATGCTTGCTTCCGGTACGATCCTGTTCTTCCGTTCGCCGAAGCTGCTTGAACTTCAGCGACGTGCCAAGAGAAATATGAAGAAGAAGACACGTCTGGAACGAAATGAAAAATTACTCCATCTCTATTCCATAGAGGACTATTGGCATAAAGTTCAGAGAGATGAAAAAAATCGAGATGTACTCGCTTTTCAGCGAAATGCTTCGCATATCATCAACAACGCCGTGGAGCTTCTTTTAAAAGAGCACGGTGACTATCTTCCTCCTGCGCGTGAATTGGATGCCAAGTTAAAACAGATTGATCCGACATTTAGAAACAGATTACATTCGTTCTATAAGGCGAGAGATCTTCAGAAGCAGTTCGCAGAGATTCGTATGTTCGTTCGCTATGTAACAAAATGTTTTGGACAGGTTCCGGATGAGTGGGTGGTGAAAAAGAAAACCCGCACCCGTCGTTGATGTTTGTATTGATAAAGTTTGTTAGCATAGAACCCGCCGCAAGGCGGGTTTTGCGCTGTTTACACCCTGGATGAAAATGGCGGTAAGAATCAGTTATCCTCCAAATCAAAGTTTAGGCTCTGTAGCAGATCTTGAACGGCGTCGCCATTAGAGGACGATTCAACTTGTATTTGTTTTTTATTTTTTGGTTCCTTTCGTCACATTAGTATATGATAATAATATGAAAAATCTATTTGTCATAAGACACGGTGAAACGGATTTTAACGAACGGGGCAGTTATTTAGGTAGAATAGACGCGCCATTAAATGCCGTTGGTATAGAGCAAGCGGAACAGCTTGCTGAAAAGACTCGCAACTTGAATATTGAAATTATCTATTGCTCTCCTTTAAAAAGGGCGATTGAAACCGCTGAATGCATCAAAACAAAACATGCCTGTGAAATAATAATAAACAACTTTTTTATCGAGCGATCCCTTGGTATTTACGAAGGGTTAACAAAAGATGAAGCGAAGAATGCATGCCCCGACGTGTATGCACGGAATATTACTAGAATCTTCAATGAAGCGCCTCCGGATGGAGAAACTATTGACGAAGTCATACGAAGAGTATTTGTCGGCCTGAATGAAATTAAAAATCAGAAGGATTTTTTCAATATTTTGGTATCAACTCACGGCTTTATAGCCAAAGTGATTAACAAGTATTTTCATCCTCATATATCAGAGCAAGATTTTTTTAATTTCAGTTTATCTAATGCCGAAATAATAAAATATCCTTTTGTTGATGTTTAATCCATAGGGGCGGCCGATTTCCTATCGTGCCCGTTAGCAGTAGCCAGACATAACGCGGGGTTTTCGTATGTCATTATTTTAATTATGAAGGTTGAAGTATAATTGGATTTAGTATGAGGATTCCAATAGTTAAATTTTCGTCCGTGCCGACAGTGCTTGAAATGGATTGTATTTATGGTTTTTTATTCGATAATGATTGGGGGTGGGGAAGATACATATTGAAAAGGCATCCTCGATTGAAGCCGGTATTAGGCTTGAAGAAAAAGGCGGATCGGATGGCATTTATTCGGGCGTACGTGTTGGAGTATAGACGAAAAAAGAAGGAGCGAATTATGCGGCAGAAGGCGCTTTATGTATCTATTTGGAAAAAGAAGGAGCGAGCCGCATTCGAGCAATTAAGCGAAGTCATGGGAACGGATTGGCCAAAAAAAAGAAAGAGTATTCGTGCGTTGATATCGATCAATCCGATCTGTCCAAGATTTTTAGATTCATGGTCCTTTTTCATCTTTTTCAATTATCGGAATCCGTCGCATGCTGTTGAAACGATCCTGCATGAGGCATGTCATTTTCTCTATTTTAAAAAATGGAAGGAGGTTTTTCCGGCGGCGAAACGTCGAACGTTTGAGTCGCCGCACATTGAGTGGCATCTAAGCGAATTGTTGGCGCCGATTATTCTTAATGGCCCCGAATTGCGTCCGTTTCTAAAAAAGAAAGCGGCATTCTATGAGGAGCATGAGGCGGTGAAGATCAAGGGGGTGTCCGCGCCCGTGTATTTTACGAAGCTGTACGAACGTCGCGAGTCCTTCGAATCTTTTTTAAAGGAGTCCTATCGTGAAATAAAGAAATACAAAAAACGATTTGCTTTTTGATGAAAATGCTAAGTTTTGAAAATTCCTTCCTACACACCTCCCCCTCAAATCTCGTCAATGACAGTTGACACTTTGCTCTCTATGCACCACTATTGAATCCAGTATGATTCAAGGTGATAAAGCCATAGAAATCAGCCATCTCACGAAGTATTTTGGTGTTGGCAAAAAACAGGTGAAGGCTGTTGATGACATTTCTTTTTCCGTTTCAAGAGGGGAGATCTTCGGGTTTTTGGGAAAGAACGGCGCGGGGAAGACCACGACCATTCGCTGCATGATGAACTTTATCCGTTCGACCAATGGGGGCATTTATCTTTTGGGAAAAGACGCTCAAAAAGATGCCGTGGATTTAAAGAATGAGGTCGGGTACCTTTCCGGAAACGTAACGCTGTACAAGAACATGACCGGGTATGAACATATCGAATACCTGTCAAACATTAACAGCAGCAAGCTGATCGCGGATGTTCTTATCGAACGATTGGATTTCGATCCATCAATCAAGGCCAAGCATTTGTCATCCGGCAATCGGCAGAAGCTGGGAATCGTTCTCGCGCTCATGCACAATCCGCATCTCATCATCCTTGATGAACCGACGAATGCGTTGGACCCGCTCCTTCAGCAGACGGTTTACGATTTGCTTAAAGAGGCCCGTTCCAACGGAGCGACCATCTTCATGTCATCGCACAATTTAAAGGAAGTTGAACAGATCTGCGACAGCGTGGCGATTATCAAGGAAGGCCGGCTGGTTGCCACGGAGTCCATCGCGAGTTTGAGCCGAAAGCATCTGTATACGGTGAAAGCGCGGTTTTCGAAAAAAATCGACTTCGCGCATTTTCAAGTTATGCATGCAACGTGTGAAATCAAAGACGATACCAACGTCGTATTTAACGTAAAGGGCGAGATCGCTCCCGTGCTTCGCGAGCTCAGCGCGTTTCCTTTGGAAGACATCGAAATCCACCATGCATCGCTCGAAGAAATCTTCATGGAGTACTACCAAAATTAATATGCATTCAATCATCCTTCGCATCCTCAAGGACAAAAAAGTTGCCGTCATCGCGTACGGGATCGGCATGTTTCTGATCGTCCTTATGTTTGCCGGGATGTATCCGACGATGCTGGAGAACGCCGATAAATTGGAAAATTTCGTTGATGTCTACCCGGAAGCGTTTATGGACGCGTTCGGGATAGACGACTTCCGGTTTGATACGATCGAGAAATTTTTGGCGGTTGAGTACTACAGCATTTTCTGGCCCATCGCCATGATCATCCTGGTTACGGGATTGGCCGGCTCCGCAATCGCCCGTGAGATAGAAAACGGAACGATCGAATACCTCCTCGCGAAGCCGATTGAACGGTGGAAGCTGTATATCAGCAAATACCTGGGCGGAGCCGCGGTCATCGGGATCTTCACCTTCGTTTCCGTCTTCTCCATCATTCCGGCTGCGGCGATAACGAATATCGATTTCATTTGGATGGCTCAGATCATCGTCTTTTTTCTGTCCATGCTATTCGCCTTGGCGGTGTATAGCCTGGCCATGATGTTCTCGGCGATCTTTTCGGAAAAAGGAAAAGTATCATTGGCCATGAGCGTCACCATGATCGTGATGTACGTTCTGAACATCGCCGCTTCCATCGTCGAACGGATCGACCGGCTCAAGTACGCATCGCTCTTCCATTACTTCGACTATGACGCGGCTTTGAAAGAAAGTGCTTTTGATGCGGTGAATTTGTTCGTGTTCGCGGGCATTATCCTCGTATCCACGGCAATAGGCGTCTTCTGGTTTGAGCGGCGGGATGTGACGGTGTGAATTCGCCCAAGCTCCGCAGGGGGCGGATTTTTATAAACATCTCACAATCTAGACCCTCCTTCCGATTCATGATACCAATATTTCATGACCCCTTCGGAAGCAAAACAGATCATTATGCAGATCTTTGGGGGCGCGAACCGGTCGTTTCGCGTCCGTTTGTGGGATGATTCGGACATCGCGATCGGGGAAGGGGATCCCGCGTTCACGCTCGCGTTCCGCGATCATGATACGTTCGCGGATCTCATTCGATCTCAGGATCTCTATAAGTTCGCCATGGCGTACGTGGAGAACCGCATTGACATCGAAGGGGATTTCTACGCCGGCTTGCGGCTGAGGGAGGCTATCAAGGAAGTCGAGCCGGATTGGATCTCGAAGCTCAAGGTCTTGTGGAAGCTGGGCCTGCGGTCGCGCCATTCAGCGGATCGGGACAGACAGAACGTGCAGGCGCACTATGATCTGTCGAACGAGTTCTATCAGCTGTTTTTGGACAGGGATCACATGGCGTACTCCTGCGCCTACTTCCAATCCCCGGATGATTCGTTGGAACAGGCGCAGAAGAACAAGCTGGATCTGATCTGCAAGAAGCTCCGCCTCGCGCCTGGGGAGCGGCTGCTTGACATCGGCTGCGGCTGGGGCGGGCTCGTAATCCACGCGGCAAAGAACTACGGCGTCACGGCGCACGGACTTACGCTGAGCGGGAACCAGTTCGATCTGGCGGAGCGGAAGATTCGCGAGGCCGGGCTTGAAGACAGGGTGACGATCGAACTTCGCGACTACCGCGACCTCAAAGGCCAACCCTTCGACAAGATTGCGAGCGTGGGCATGGTGGAGCATGTCGGGATCTCACGGTACCCGGTCTATTTTCGCGCGGCATGGGATCTGCTCAAGCCCGGAGGACTGTTCCTGAACCACGGAATTACGGTCAAGAAGAATGCGCCGTTCACCGGTGAAACGAAATTCGTGTACACGTACATCTTCCCGAACGGGGAGCTCGACAACATCAATCACATGAACGATGTTGCGGAAGGCGCCGGGTTCGAAGTCCTGCACGTGGAATCCCTGCGTCCGCATTACGCGAAGACGCTTCGTCACTGGGTGGAGCGCCTCATCGCGAACCGCGAGGCCGCGCTCCGCTCCGCTCCGCCCGAGGTCTTCCGCGCCTGGAAGCTCTACATGGCAGGGAGCGCGCTCGCGTTCGAGGAGGGGAGGACGAACGTGTATCAGAGTTTGTTATTGAAAAATTAAAAGATTGAAAATTGAAAAATTTCATTTTTTGAAGATTATCATCAAAACAATCCTCAATCCTCAGTTTTCAATTAATGGAGAGAATTGTCAATGCTTATTGCATGTGATTCCTGAATGTATTTACACTCGGTATTTTAAGAATGTGGGGCGTTTGGCATTTAGCATTTGGCGTTTAGCCGGAGAAAACACTCAGCATAAGAGGCTAAAAGCCAAACGCCAAACGCCAAACGCCGTCCCCCATCCCTTACAAAAAACCGTCTCTCCCTGTAAACTTCTTTCCATCTTACTATGGAATACCTCATCGCGTTCTTCGAAAAGCTCCAGCACCTTGAAGATTTGATCCGCTGGGGCGGGTACACGGTGCTCGCCGTTATCATTTTTGCGGAAACGGGACTCTTCGTCGGGTTCTTCCTCCCGGGCGATTCCTTGCTCGTCACGGCCGGATTGTTCGCGGCGCGCGGGGATTTGAGTTTGACCGTCATGTTCATCCTTCTCTCATTCATGGCGATTGCCGGGGATGCGGCGGGGTACTGGATCGGGCGCGTGACGGGTCCGCGCATCTTCACGCGAGAGAAGTCCATGTTCTTCGCCAAAGACCACTTGCTTCGCGCACAGCGGTTCTATGAGAAGCACGGGGGCAAGACCATCATCATTGCGCGCTTCATGCCCATCATCCGCACGTTCGCGCCGGTCGTTGCCGGCGTGGGGGAGATGAGCTACGCGCGGTTTGCTTCGTACAACATCATCGGCGGAACGCTCTGGATCGGTTCCATGCTCGGCATCGGGTACACGCTCGGGAACGTCATTCCGGACATCGACAAGCATATCCACTGGGTCATTCTCATCGTCATTTTCCTCTCCATCCTTCCGGGGATCGTTGAGTATCTGAGGCATCGGTACGGGAGGAACGTCGTGAAGAAAGTCGTGGAGTCGTGAAGTCGTGAAGAAAGTCGTGGAGTCGTGAAGTCGTAGAGTTGTGAAGGGAATTCGTCATTAAAAAAAGTTCACCCCCGATTCGATTGCTCGATTCGGGGGTGAGAGGTATTGCAAGAGATGTACTCTAGAGGAGCGCTGACAGGCGGGGGACGAGGAGAACGGCGGCGAGGACGATGGTCAGCGCGGCCAAGAGCAGCAGGGTCATCTGACCGGCGCTCGTTCCGAAGAGATCGAGGGTGAACTTTTTGAGTCCATGGGGCTCGTTGAGCTGCTCGATGAGTAGAGCGGCCGTTGCGAGTCTATCCGCTTCTTCCTTCTGCCTGGCCTCTTCTTCCTTCTGCCTGGCCTCTTCTTCCTTCTGCCTGGCCTCTTCCGCCTCCCTCTTCTCCTCAGCCTCTTTTAGCTGAGCATCCATTTTCCTTCCGAGTTCGATCTTCATGTCCTGGATGCGCTTTTCCGTGAGCCGCGACTGGATGATGTCCATCGTGGTTCGGATGTTCTCGTGCGCTTCCCGGTCTTTCCGTACGTAAGGGCGAAGTTCCCGCAGGAAGATGAGGAACGTCCCCATCAGATCAACGGGCGCTTCGTAGATGAGCTCCGTCTGCTCGCCGCGCATGATGCGCGGCATTTCGAACAGGAGCCGAGCGAGCCACAAGGGGTGGTTGGAGACATCCTCCGTATCCTTTGGCGTGTGCCGGAGCAGCGTTTTGAAGATCACGGCATACGGATCCGTTTTTTGCACCAGGTGCGCCGCAACGGTTTTGTCCGTTCCGATGCTCGGTCCCACGTGCGTGAAATCGCGAACCGTTTCCCGCACAATGTGAAGGTCGGGCGCTGCCGCGGGTTCAGACGGAGCTGCAGGTTCCAAGGAACGCACGGCTTCCTCCTGCGGTTCCTCATCTCTGGCTCCC
This sequence comes from uncultured Gammaproteobacteria bacterium, assembly GCA_964392485.1. GTDB lineage: Bacteria > Patescibacteriota > Patescibacteriia > 2-12-FULL-60-25 > 2-12-FULL-60-25 > 2-12-FULL-60-25. Next base: position 7,575 of record CAYMPS010000003.1, read on the forward strand.
GGAGGATCTATCGGAGGCTCAGGCTCCTTCGGTGGATCGGGTTTCTTCGCATTCGGCCGCGGGGGCACGGAAACCTTCAGTTCGGTCGGCAGACCCTTTGGAACGTCGGATTTCTTTTGCGGATCAGTCGTCTGCGGAGTCTCGCACGGAGCCTGAATATGTTGCGGAGCCTGAGGCGGCTCCGGATTGAATGTTGGTACGCCCGCCATCTGTCCGTTTCCTTCATCGCTCTGTTCATTAGCGAATGTAGGAGCCGGCGCCGGAGGGGCAAACGGTTTTCTTTCGTTGTCAGTCATTTGTCACCTCTAGATTTGGGAAGGGACGTTTCGATTTGAGTCTTTTTTCTACTCCTCGGTATTTAAACCAAAGACGCGAGGAATAGGCAAATATAGCATAAAAATTGAAAATTGTCAACACGCCTAGACATGGATCGTTTTCCTTGAAAATTGCGCGTTTTGCGTCTATCCTAATAGGAATACTATGCTAAAGAAATCAAAAAACGTTAAGAGGACGAAAGGGTACAAGCCCGTGGTTTTATTAATTTGGGACGGGTTCGGCATCTGTCCGGTTAAAGAGGGGAATGCCACGCTCCTCGCGAAGATGCCAACATGGCGGAGGCTCCTGAAAAAATGCCCGCATACCACGCTCAATGCGGACGGAGAGGCCGTTGGACTGCCGAAGGGACAGGTGGGAAATTCCGAAGCCGGACATATGACGATCGGCGCCGGACGAACCGTGGAAACGGACCTGGTGCGCATCAACAAGCAGATTAAGAGGAATACGTTCCACGATAATCCCGCGCTCCTCCGAACGATCGCGCATGTCACGAGAAACAAGTCCACGTTGCACATGATGGGACTTTTGACGAACAGGGCTTCCGGGCATGCGTCCCCGGAGCACCTGTACGCGCTCATCAAGTTTGCCGAGGAGCTCCATTTTAAAAAGGTGATCCTCCACCTGTTTACGGACGGCCGCGATACGCCCCAGTTCCATGCCGTGAAGTTGATTCAGGATTTGGAGGAGCACCTTCCGAAGAGTTTCGTGATCGGGAGCATCATGGGCCGCTACTACGCCATGGATCGGAACCGTTTTTGGGAGCGTACCGAGCGGGCGTACCATGCGATCGTGGGATGTAAGGGGCTCCATGCGGACACTCCGATCAAAGCGCTCGAACAGGCATACGCCCGCGGCGAGTCGGATGAGTTTATCCAGCCGACGATGATTTGCAGAGACAAGACGTGCGCGCAGTGCGTCAACGACAAGGACGCGATCATTTTTTGGAACCTGCGAAGCGATCGCGCACGCCAGCTCGTGAAGCCGTTCGTCATGCCTGCGTTCGAGAAGGACGAGGAAGGATCCTTTACGCGGAAGATAAAGCACAAAAATGTTTTCCTCGTTACGCTCACGGAGTTCGGCACGGATCTCGACAACGTCATCGCCGCATATCCGAACCGCGATATCGAAGGCACGATCGTTGAGGCGCTCAGGTCGCATAAGCAATACTACATCGCCGAATCGGAAAAATACGTCCACGTGACGTACTTCTTCGACGGGGGATACGATCGCGCACGGTTCGGAGAAAAGCGCGTTCTCATTCCGACGATCCGCGTGGACAGGTATGATGAGAAGCCGCAGATGCGCGCGAAGGAGATCGCCAAGAGCGTCATTCGTTCGCTCGATCGCGGCGCGGACTTCGTGTGCGCGAACATGGCGAACGCGGACATGGTGGGGCATACCGGAAATTTGCCGGCGACGATCAAGGCGTGCGAGGCGCTGGATGAAGCGCTCCATATCCTGTGTCCGATCATCAAAAAGAAAAAAGCGACGCTCGTCGTCATATCGGATCATGGAAATGCGGAAGTCGTGATCCATCCGGACGGTACGCCGGACACGGAGCATAATCCGAATCCCGTTCCGTTCGCACTGGCGGGACAGTACCCGAAGTCCGTACGCCTCCGAAAGGACGGCACGATCGCGGATGTGGCGCCGACGATATTGGATTTGATGAATGTGAAGAAGCCTCAAGCGATGACAGGGAAGTCGCTTTTGAAGAGGTAGCTCGTAGCTCGTAGCTGGTATGGCTCTGAATGGATGTTCAGGGGTGTGAGGGGTCGTTGGTCGGTCGTCGTCGGCTGGCTATCGGCTGCCGGCGACTTACTGTCGTCTCCCTGCGCGCTCGATCATCTGTGCGTAACGAATTGTGCATTTGGCATTTAGCTTTTAGCATTTAGCTTTTGGCTGAGGCGCCCTTACCATCCAAATCAGCCGCCAGCCACAGAGCATCTCGCTCGACAAAACGTCAAATACGAGCTACAAGATACGAGCTGCCAGTAATGAATATGCACCGACCCAAACCCGTTATCCTCGCCATTGTGAGCGGATTCGGCATCGGTCCGAACATGGATCGAAACGCCGTTCGCCAAGCGAACCTCCCCGTATTCAGGGAGCTCACGGAAACCTATCCGGCCATGACGCTTAACGCATCAGGGAGTTTTGTCGGGCGCGATCAGGGCGCGTGCGGTACGGCCGAAGCGGGTCATCGAACCATCGGAGCGGGACGCGCGCTCTATGATCCGATCTCGCGCGTGAGCGCGGATGTCGCGGACGGGACGTTTTTCAAACACCCGACGCTCAGGAAGGCGTTCAAGCGCGCACGAACGCATGAGGGCGCCGTTCATCTGATCGGACTCGTTTCCGAAGCGAACCTTCAGTCGAAGCGCGAGCACCTGGAAGCCCTCCTCGCGTATGCGAAACAGGAACAGGTTCGCCGCGTGTACGTTCACGCCGTGCTTGACGGCGTCGACGCCATGCCCGAATCGGGACGCGATACGATTCGTTCCCTCGAACGCACGCTCGGAACGCTCGGGATCGGATCCATCGCTTCGATTTCCGGAAGGTCGTGGGCCATGGACGGCGACGGACGATGGGACCGCATCAAAAGGGCGTACGATGCGATGGCGCTCGGACGTTCGACGGAGACGTTTCCCTCAGCGGACGCCGCCATCGAATCGTCCTACGCCAACGGCGTGCATGATGAAGCGTTCGCTCCGTGCGTTATCGTGCAGGAGGGCGGTATCGCCGCAACGCTCTCCGCCGGAGACGCATGCATCTTTTTTAATCTGCGTCCCGCGCCCGAACGGGAGCTCGTAAAAGCGTTCACCCTTCCTTCGTTTGAGCCGTTCAATCGGCCGAATCCGAACGGCGTGCATTTCGTGACGCTCACGGAATACGACAAGGATCTTCCGGTTGATGTCGCGTACCCGTTTCAGGAGTATGAGGGGTGCCTCGGTCAAGCGATATCGGAAGCGGGGATGAAACAGCTGCGCATCGCCGAAACCGAGCGGTATGCGCACGTGACGAACGTTTTCAACGGTTTGCGCGACAATGCATTTCCCGGAGAGGATCGGGTGATCGTCCCGAGTCCGAACGTTTCGAAATACGAGCAAGTCCCGGAAATGAGCACGGCCGAAATTGCGAATCGAACGATCAAAGAAATCGCCCTCGGCGCATACGATGTGATCATCATGAACATCGCGGCGCCGGATCTCGTGGCGCAGACCGGAAATGAAGCCGCGGCGATCAAGGCATGCGAGGCGGCGGACAAAGGGCTCGGGAAGGTGATCGATGCCGCCCTGGCCGTGAACGGCGTCCTTTTGCTCGTTTCCGACCATGGACACGCGGAGGTCGTTCGAGATCCGGCAACGGATGAGATCGTCCGTACGGGTACGAAGAATCCGGTCCCGTTCTTGACGATCGGCAAAATGTTCGAAGGGATCAAGGCTCCGACCGGAGATGTCGTGGGCGGGGATCTCGCTCTCACGGCTCCGGCGGGAACGCTTTCGGATGTGGCGCCGACCATGCTGAAAATTCTCGGACTCCCCGCGCCAAAGGAAATGACGGGCAGACCGCTGGTTTGATTTATTGCGCATGACGCATTTCGAATTTCGCATGTTCATCCTGTTCGTTCAAGGCAGAAGTCTGGGTTTGAGATAATTCGCAATGCGCAATGCGAAATGTACAATCAGACCTGTTATACTTCCTGCATGGCAACGAAGGAACAGGCGTCCCGCGTTATCCGCGTCCTTGCCAAGCGGTACACGGCCAAGCCGGACATGGACCTGGGGAATCCCAAGGACACGCTCCTTGGCGTTCTGTTATCCGCGCGCACCAGGGACGCGCAGGTCCTGAAGATTTTCCCCGCATTCAAAAAAGCGTTCCCCACGTTCGCATCGCTCGCCGCGTCCACGCCCGCGAAGATCGCCGCGTCCATTTCGACGATCGGGCTGTACCGGTCGAAAGCGAAGGCGATCCACGGACTTTCGAAGATTATCGTGCGCGAGCATAAGGGGAGGGTTCCGCGCACGCGCGAAGAGCTCACGAAGCTTCCGGGCGTTGGTCGGAAAACGGCGAATTGCGTGCTAAGCTACGTGTACGGCGAAGACGCGATCTGCGTGGATACGCACGTGTTCCGCATCTCGCATCGACTCGGATGGAGCGGGGCCAAGACGCCGGAGAAGACCGAGCTTGATTTGCAGGAGCTCGTACCGAAGAAGCGGTGGAGCCGGATCAATCGCACGTTCGTGTCGTTCGGCCGCGATGTGTGTAAGCCGGGGGAGCCGCAGTGCTGGCGCTGTCCGGTTGCCGCGTGGTGCGCGTATGCGCCGAAAACGAAGAAATAGGTTGTTAGGCCATTATGTCATCAGGTCGTTACGTATCTCGAAACGGATATTATGAGAACCTGACTACCTGACGATCTAACGACGTATCGACTATGTCCGAAGCTGACATCATCATCAAAATCCAGCAGTCCCTCTCTTCCTCGAACGGCAGGATGCTTATCGGGTTTGCGGCGCGCTGGCTCATCTACCTCTTCATTCCGTTCATTTTCCTCGTGCGGAAATCAACGCAGCTTCGGGATGCGGTGTACGGAGCCGCTTGGACGGCGCTCCTCGCACTCATGCTGTCAACGGCGCTCGCATCCATCATCGGACGCGTACGGCCCTATTTGGAATCCAAAGGCATCGAAGCGATCGTCCCGCCGAACGCGCAGGCCGGCTCGTTCCCGTCCAGCCACACGGCCGTTGCCGTGGGAATCGCCATCGCCCTCTCCTCCGCGAACGTTCCGATCGGCGTTGCGGCATTCCTCGTGGCATTCCTCGTGGCATTCGGACGCGTGGCCGCGGGCATGCACTACGTTACGGACATCGTTGGCGGAGCGGTTGTTGGTGTGTTAGCGTTCATCATTGTAAAACTCGTACAGGAAGGCCTCGGGAAGGTGTAGACGGTGGAAATTGGAATACAGCATACGAAAGACGGAATGATTTGATGTTTCTTTTCCGTATTCCGTCTCCGTATTCTTTCTTCAAACATTATGAAAAAGATCGTCGTTTCTCTGGGAGTCATCATCATTCTCATCGCCGTATTTGCGGTCTCCTTTGCGCGCGCGGCGTGGTTCAGTGATGAAGAGGCCGGGGAGCCCATAACCGTCCTCGTGGAGGATGAGATGACGCCGAGCATGGTCAGAGATCTCCTCGTGGAGTCCGGGCTCGTGTCATCGTCCGTCTTTTACGATCTGTTTTCGAAATTCGATCAATCCGCGCTCCATCCCAAAGCGGGGGAGTATGTGTTCCGCAAGGGCGCGTCCTACCAGAAGATCGCGGATACGATCGCCCTCGGTCCGGCGCGCGACGAGCTCACGCTCCGGTTCGTGGAAGGGAAGACGATCGATGAGAATGCCGAAGCGCTTCGCTCGCACGGCGTTCTTCCGGAAGACTACCGCGCCCTCGTCGGCGCGTCGAAGAACCTCGCGGAGTTCGATCGGTCGCTCGAAGAGGATTTCGAGTTCCTGAAGGACATCCCGCGCGGCCAGTCGCTCGAAGGGTACCTATTCCCGGATACGTACAACATCTGGAAGGATCAGCTTCCGGACGGATTGATTCGCAAACAGCTGCGCACGTTCGCGAGCAAGGTTATCATCCCGTACGAAGACGAGCGGAAGGCGTCCGGACTTACGTGGCATGAAGTCCTCGCGCTCGCATCCATCGTGGAGGCGGAGGTCAAAACGCCGGAAGACCGAAAGATCGTTGCGGGTATTTTTTTAAATCGTTTGAACGGGAGCATGCGCATCCAGAGCGACGCCACGATCAACTACGTCGTCGGCAAGGGGCGCATGCGCGCAACGGCGGAGGATCTCCAAATCGATTCCCCGTACAACTCCTACCGCCGCGACGGCTTGCCGCCGGGCCCGATCAATAATCCGAGTTTATCGTCCATCACAGCCGTCCTTAATCCTACGGATTCAGATTACTATTTTTTCCTCACGGATGAGGCCGGCAAGGTCTACTACGCGGAAACGATCGAAGGGCATCAGCGGAACCGCGAAGAAGCGTACGGGTCGTAATCAGGGAGTTAGGGAGTTAGGAGGTTAGGGAGTTAGGGGGCATCTTTTCCGCAATGTATCCCCTAACCCCCTAATCCCTATCTTCCTAAACCCTGATCTTCTTGACTTCCCGTGAACCCCATAGCATCATGTTTATGCCAACGGCGCAGCCCTCTTCTGTCGGGGTCGCCAAGGGCCAGCTAAGTGAGATAGGCCGGTGAAGGACAAAGAAGGTTCCGTATAGCAGACGTGGTTCAGAGGATAGCGGTTCGCTCTTTTTCCGCAGCCTCCCTTCCGAGTCCGTCGTGGATGGCATCGTCCCATGTCAGTTACGAGTTGTCCCTTTCAACTCGTTTCGACCCGCTCCTTGCGGACGCTTCCCATCGCGGGCGCATGCATTCGCATCGTCTGTCCTTGGTTGCACAGGCGTTCACAGTGAGCTGAATGCGATAGGCTTGTCAGTGGTGAGACATTCAAAAAGCGTTGTCGCAGCGGTCGCTTTTCCGTCGTGCGTACGCATGAAGTGACCGAGGGAACCTTGCTCCGTGAGGAACCCAACCATCCACACTTATTTCTTCAACCCCGCAGGTTCTCGCCGGCGGGGTTGTTCTTGCTCATTGACGTTTTTCCCATTTATGATTAAGCTTTCCCCGGTTCTCTCACAACGAAAGGAGCCATTGTCATGGCAAAGGGTGAAATTCCCCAGGGGATCGGCGGGTGGCTGCTTCTTCCGGCCATCGGATTGATCATCAGTCCGGTTCTGGGAGTCATCGGCCTTCTCAAAACGGCCGACAACATGGACAGGCTGGCAAGGATTGGCGGGGGAGGCTACGGAATGTTGGCCATGCTGGTCAATGGAGCCCTGCTCGTTTTTATCTGCATCACCGCCGTTAAGTTTTTCAAGATGCGCCGCGATGCGCCCGGCTACGTCATCAAGCTCCTCCTTGCGAGCTTCATTTGCTCGTTCTTTCTGTTCGCCATCGGCGCGATGACCATTCGCGGTGGAAGCAACGTGACGCTGGCCGTGTTCCTCGAGAACAATTTTGTCGTGAAGGGGATCGCGCTGATGATCTGGGGCTTGTACTTCAAACACTCAAAGCGGGTGGCGGCAACGTTCATCCACTGACTCCGCACATCTCTCGTTTTCCAGCCCCGTCCGACGTTTCGTCTGGCGGGGCTGATTCTTTTTTAGGGAGTTAGGGGGTTAGGGAGTTAGGGAGTTAGGGGGAGACATCCTTTCCGCAATGTATCCCCTAACCCCCTAATCCCTATCTCCCTAAACCCTGATCTTCTGCTTGACGGATGCATGACCGTTCATTACATTGCTCTCGCTTCGCTTCGTTTTCACGCTCGCTGTGAGGCGCGGTGAAGCACGAAGCCCCTTTCAGGGGTTTTCACAAGAAGCCGTTCGAAACATCCCACCGAAAGAAAGGGGGTCTATGTACTACGAACGCGGGCGCCTGGCGGGCGCTGAGAAGCGATCACACGGGAAGTGATCCATCCGCAGGCGTGAGGAAGCGCGGTGGACACTTCTGCCTCCGCCCAAAACGGAAGCTCGAGCGGAGCTCGTGACGCCGGATAGTGCGCGTTAGGCTGAAGGACGCGTCTCGTACAAGTCCAAGAAGCCTTACTCTGCATTTCGGATCACCACCATTTCCGCTCAAACGGACGAGATTCCGCACATTCTCTCGGCCCGGGAAGGCTAGAAATGCTCTCATGGCAGGTCATCACGTGGTGGCCTGCTTTTAATTTAGGGGGTTAGGGAGTTAGGGGTTAGGGAGTTAGGGGGACGGAGGAGGTAAAAAAGGGGTTTCCTGACTCCCTAAACCCTAGTTCTCTGTCCTGTAAGGGGGACTTGACAAAATCTTAAAAGTATGGTTTAATAGGGCCGCATTGTCGAAGCGCCTTAAAAAAGCGCGGAGACGCAGCGAAGAAGGCCGCATTGCGGCAGCGGCACCCCTGCGAACGGGGTGATCATCGAAGCGCACAAGAACGCGCAACAATATGGATGCCAAGGAGGGTCCGCGCGGTGACCGGGAAGGGCTGAACCTTTCAGATAATGCGACTGATCTCGAAATGCGTGCCAATCGCGCACGCTTGCAAGAACGGCCGATTGGATTCATGAGGCCAGGGAGACAAGGGGTGCACAAGTGTAGAAAGGCACGAGATCTTGCGACATTGCTCAAAAGATAGTTGCCGAGTACCAAGATTCCCCACGAACATTCCCCTAAGAGCACGCCCGCTGATACCGAAACCTCGAGTTTAGGATCATGGCGTGCTTTTTGTATCTCGGTTATTCGGTTGTCGCTTGTTCGCTTTTTCGACGTATTGTGAAAATCGACCTATAAAAGGACGAAAAACCCAATAACCTAATAACCGAACAACCTAGAAATGTCTTGGAGACTTGACAAAATTCCGAAAAAATGTTTTAATATGCGGTTCGCCTGGGAAAGGCGTTCAGTCTTCTCGGTCTTCGAAAGGAAAAGAACCATGCTCAATACAGGAAGAGGATCCGTGTATCTGGCAGCGACGGTTGTGTTATGCCTGACTCTTCTCCAAGCACAGAACGCACAGTGCGAGATTGCACCGAAAGAACATCATGAGTGTGCGGATGATACCGTTCAAACTTCGTGCCATCCGGCATGGGAGTATACGGTCGCCGTCCGCATCGATCCGAGTACGCTTGCCTTCAGAGATTTTCTGTTCGATGAGTACGGGTACATCGCGTCCCTCGCGTACGCGGGTGATACCGACTTCGAGAACCGCGGCGCTCCAAAGCGACAACCCGTCGCCTGGATCGTCCGCCATCGATCCGCGCTCGCGGATGTTCTGGAGCACAAGCTCCTGAGCTTCATTCGGAACAGCTGGAGCGTTCACACGCGTCACGTGGTGGCGGCGCTCCTGCTCATCGAAGATCCGTATGAGGCGCACGCGTTCATTCACAGGTATGTCGGTGCGAGCGCGAAGATGTTCCTGAAACGGAATGTGCTCGACATGCAGAACAACCCCCGCTTTCCGTCGTTCATTCGTTCGGAGGGCGACTCGGCGTCCGTCCTGACCACGGCGGGCTACTACGCCTGGATGGAAATGCTCCATCGCATCGCAGACAACCGATCCGAACTTGCCCATGCTCTCTATGACTATCCCGCAGAAGGCTTCCTCGAAGCCGCCTGACCCTTCATTCCCCACAGCCCCGTGAGCTCTCCGACATTCGTCGTGATGAGCTCCGGGGCTTCTTTTTTTGCGTGAAATGTGATAGGTTCGCGATGAGGACTTTTACAAGAGGAAAGGAGGCAGTCTCTTGCCACAAGAAATCAGAACACTGGAAATCGCTACGAAAGCGGGGCCGCTTAAGGCGAAATACGAGATCCTCGATCCCAAGCGCGTAATGATTCTCATCGCGAAGCGGGGAATGGAGCTTCCGTTTCATCCGGGGAGCATGATGGTTTTCAACCGCGCCCGCGGCATCTGGACGGTGAACGAAAACGGACTCTTCAGCGCCTGGCGCGCCGGAGGCCACATCAAGCACAATGGCGGAGCCGTGAACGGCGTACGCGACAGCGGGGAACTCCTGGAGCTTTTTCGATACACGCGCGATGCTCGTGAATTTGTGTATGCGAGGTTCGACATGGATTCGCTCCCGGTGCGAGTCCAGACCATGCACATACAGGCGTTCGATCGTCTGGTTCACGCGCTTCGAAAAAAGACGAATGTACAAAAGGTGATCGCCTTGATGAATTTCGAGCGCGCACGGCAACCCGTAGATTCGCTTGGAAGGAACAATCCGAGTGCGGCGAATATGGCCGCCGGCGCCGGCATAGGACGCCTGCTTGAACGTCGGGCGGATGTGAAGCACATCCTCTCACGGGTGAACGTGCGTACGTTCCGCATGTGGAAGGAGCTCAAGCGCATCGAGCGGTGCTACCGTGAGCTCTTGAGGCTCCTGGGCGGACGATCCGGAAAGAGTCGGAGCGTGGAAACGCTCCCGGTACTCGCGGCATCCGATGTCGCGATGGACTGGAAACTCATTGAAGTGATCCTGGAAGAGCAGATGGAGGTATTTTGCGGGATTCGCGCTCAACCCTTCCGGAAGAATAAATTTCAGCTCGCCAGAGATCTGCGGGTCCTTCGCGATGCATTTGCGAGGGACGGCATACGGTCCATCGAGAACCTGCGGCGCGGTGCGAGCGGATCTGACGCCGAGAAATACAGGAGCGAACTTGATGTAACCCGCAGAGGAATGGAGGCGCGTATGGCCGTGATGCGGCAGGGGATCACGTGGATGCTCGCCAAGTTCCATTTGGAGATCAAGATCATCGCGCCGCTCTCGTGGCTCATGGCCGACGTACGTGCCGATCAGAGCGTCATGCTTCGTGCCAATGGCCAGCCCACGCGCGGTGAACTTGAGATCCACAGTTCCATGCAGCCCGCGCGGTTTCAGTCGATCCGCGAACGCGCGGATCAGTTCATGGATCGAGCATCTCAACGCAATGACGGCCTCCTGCGCACGCGCGTGAAAAAAAACGTGCTCGCTCATATGGAAGAGGCGCGTCTCTGCATGAAGCAGGAAGATTGGGAGCGAGCGAAGGAAGAGCTCGAATTCGCCTCTTCCTACATCTAAGACATTCCTTCCCTCGAACAAACTATCCGCCCCCGACATCGCTTGCCGGGGGCGGAATTATTTTTTTCTCCCTCGACGCCTCTTCCCCCACGCGATAATCTACTCGGCATGGCAAAGCAGTTTATCCTCCGTGGCGGTCCAAAGGATAGAAAACTCAAGATCGACTACGGCAAGGAGCTGAATAACGAACAGCTCGAAGCCGTCCTTAAGGGGGATGGCGCGTGTCTCGTGTTGGCCGGAGCCGGGAGCGGAAAGACGCGCACGATTACGTACCGCGTGGCGTACCTCATTGAACAGGGCATCCAGCCGTCCGAGATCCTCCTGCTCACCTTCACGAACAAGTCCGCGCGGGAAATGCTCGAGCGTGTGGAGAAGCTTTTGGGCGGAACGGTTCAGGGGATTTGGGGAGGCACCTTCCACTCCACGGCGAACCGGCTCCTTCGCATGTACGCGGACAGGATCGGTTTTGAAAAGAACTTTACGATCCTGGATCAGGAAGATTCCAAGAGCATGTTCAAGCTCGTGCTCAAAGAGATGAAGATCAATCCGAAGGAACGGCGGTTTCCGAGTCCGTCCGTGTGCCAAAACATCATCTCGTACACGCGGAACGTCTGCGGGACCATCCGGGGGACGCTGGAAGTGAAACATCCGAATTTTCTGGAACTGGAATCCGAACTTGAGGATCTGGCGGATCGGTATGAGAAGCGCAAGAAAACTTCGAATGCCATGGATTTTGACGATTTACTCATGAACCTCCTCACGCTCCTCGAAGATCCGGTTACGGGTTCGTCCATCGCCTCACGCTTCCGCTACGTGCTCGTGGATGAGTATCAGGATACGAATGCCATTCAGTCGCGCATCGTGTCGCGATTCTCGTCCGCTCACGGAAACGCTTTCGTAGTGGGGGATGATGCGCAGTCCATCTACGCTTTTCGTGGCGCAGACGTACAGAACATCCTCAATTTCCCGGATGAATACCCGGAGGTTCAGGTGTTCAAGCTCCTCACGAACTACCGATCCACGCCGCAGATTTTAAACCTGGCGAACGACTCCCTGCGCCATAACATCGATCAGTACGAGAAGGACCTCGTGGGACTGCGCGAAGCCGGCAGCAGACCCTCGCTCATCCCGTGCGCGAGCGCGCGCCAGGAAGCGCAGTACGTTGCCGAGCAGGTTTTGGAGCTTCGGAACGAAGGAACGGCGCTCGGGAACATCGCGGTGCTCTTCCGCGCCACCTCGCACTCCCAGCAATTGGAACTGGAGCTCCTGAAGCGCGACATCCCGTACGAGTACCGCGGAGGTCTCAAACTCTTTGAGCGCGCACACATCAAGGATGTCCTCGCGTACCTCCGCATTCACGGGAACATCAAAGACGAACCGGCATGGATGCGCATCCTCCTCATGCAGACCGGCATCGGCGCTCTGACGGCGGAACGCGTGGCAAAGATTACGACGGGATTCCATACGATTCCGTCGATGCTGGAGGGGGATGTCCACGAAGTCCTGTCCGCAAAGGCGAGAGCCGGGTGGGAGGAATTTTCGAACATCATTCGAGGCGTCATCGTTGAGATGCCGGATCCCGCGCGCATGATCCGCGCCATCGCATCCAGCTCCTATCAGGATCGGCTGGAACGCGAGTACCCGAACTGGCGCGACCGGCTGGAAGACATCGAGCAGTTCGCCCTGTTCGCGGAAGGGTATGATTCGCTGGAAGCGTTCCTCGCAGACGTGTCGTTGTATGACGGCGTGCTTTCCGTTCGTGAGAAAGGCGCATCGTATGATGACGAGCGGTTGGTACTGAGCACGGTTCATCAAGCGAAAGGCCTTGAGTGGGATACGATCTTCATCCTGCATCTGGCGGATAACGCATTCCCGAATCGGCGCGCGCTCGACGAGGAGGGAGGGGTGGAGGAGGAACGGAGATTGTTCTACGTGGCGTGCACGCGAGCGAAGAAGCGGCTCTTCCTGTCGTACCCTCTGACCATGGGAGCGGATACGCTCATCTTGAATCGACCCTCCATGTTCCTCGATGAGCTCGACCCGCATCTTTTTGAGCGCATCGAATTGGCTTATGCGCCACCCGCGCTCGGCCGCCCGAGGAATCGCGCGTGGAGCTGGGACGAAGGAGGGGAGGATGAGGTGATTGAGCTGGATGAATACGGTGAACAAAAAAGTTATCCAAAGAAAATCAGCAAAGGATCAGATTTTGGTTCAACGAAGACCGCATGGAAGTCGAGCGCGGGAGGGCCAAAGAAGAAGCCGCCGAAGTCGCTCCTTTCTCCGGTTGAGGATTTGTAGAATTATTATCGAAAATTTTAGCAAACAATGTCCTTGTGGATATCAGGGTTTTTTGATAGGTTTGAAGAGATCAAGTTTACAAGTTTACAGGTTTACAAGTGGACAAGCTCTCCGTCATGGATGAACGTATGACGTCAATAAACCTACAAACGTATTAACGTGTAAACGTGTAAACCTGTAAACTGCTATGCGAACCGCCAGAACGCTTTCTCCCGGACAGCCGGATCGTACGTGCGATATCGTCGCCGAGTCTATTTTGGATGAGTATCTGCGCAGGGATCCGCAAACATCCGCGCGCTTTCGCGTGATGGGCGGACGGGGCGCGCTCTTCGTCTCCGGCGTCATTTCCACGAAAGCCGATTTTGACGTGGGGTCCGTTATTACGCGAACGGCCGCATCCTTGGGCGTTCGGGGGCACGTGGAGCCGTTCGTATCCATCGATGCCGTTCCCGGATCATTCCTTTTGGAAGCGACGCGGTCGAATCGTCCGATCAGCGTTGCGGGATACGCATGCGGGGAAACCGAGGAGTGCTTGCCGGCGCACGTGGTGCTCTCGCGCGATATTGCGAAGAAGCTCGAAGATTTGCGCCAGCATGATACGGAGTGGTTTTGGCTGGAGCCTTCGTTTGAAGTTACGGTTACCGAACGGGAAAAAGGAGCGTTTCACGCATACGTCAATTGCGCGCACGGAAATTTGGAATTGAAAGAAGCGCGGGAACGCATTAAAAAGATTTTGAATTCCAAATTTCAAATCCCGAATTCCGGTTTCCACATCAACGAGAACGGCAGTATGCCCTCGAACGGACTCGATCAGGACGTTGGCGCATCCGGCCTCTCAGAAGAGCCGTACGGGAGTGCGATCCCGTGGATCGGATCGACCGTGGGCGTTGATCCGTCGAATCCGATGAAGTTCGGGGCGTGGCTCGCGCGCGGGCTGGCCAAGCGCGCTTTGGAACGGAGCGAGGCCAAGGCCGTGATGGTTCAGGCCACCTACCTCCCGGGAGACAGAGAGCCGTTTGCGCTCCGCGTCCGTGACGAACGTGGAAACGATCTCAAGCGGGAAGCCGATGCCGAAATCATGACATACGCGCACCTCGCCAAACGCATACGGCCCGGTCTTTCGACCAATGCCGCGCACTGGGGCTTTGCCGGAGAGGTCGAGATGCCGTGGGAGAACGGGTGAGCAAGGCACGTCGCTCGCGAGCGACCGCACCGGTTGAACGGACGGAAGCTCGTTATGTGGTTTTTCACTTGTAAACTTGCTGACTTGTAAACTTGCTCTCAACTGAGCTAGACTTTTTCCACTATGAAAATACGCACATCAATTATCATGGCATCCAGCCTCCTCATCCTGGGCGCGGGGTGCGCGAACTCGAGCTTTGATACGCTCGAAACGACGCCGGAACCGTCGTCCGGAGACGTCTCCAAGCTTACGCAGACCGAGGTGGAAGGCATGGAAACGACGGACGAGGAATCCACGTCCACTGAATCATCTAACGAAGAACAACCTGTGATTGACAGAAGCAACCTTTCCTTCCCCGGCGTCTTGCCCGAGGAAGAGACGGACAAGAACGTCCGTATCAAAACGAATAAGGGAGAAATCGTGTTTGAGATCCTTCCGGACGAAGGGCCGAACGCGGCATCAAACTTCGCGTACCTCGTGAACAGCAACTACTACGACGGGCTCACGTTCCATCGCGTGGAACCGGGATTCGTGATCCAGGGCGGCGATCCGTCGGGAAGCGGAGCCGGAGGTCCGGGATACTCCTTTGAGGACGACAAGGTAAGCTTGCCGTACGATCGCGGCATCGTGGCCATGGCGAACTCCGGACCGAATACGAACGGCTCTCAGTTCTTCGTCATGCTCGCGAATACGCCGCTCCCGCCGAACTACTCCATCTTCGGACGCGTGCTCGAAGGCATGGATGTGGTGGATAGCATCGCCGTCGGCGACGTGATGGAGACGGTGACCTTGGAAGACAAAGAATGAGGGACGGATAAGCGAAGCAACGATTCTGTTGGCGCGTTGGCGTGTTTTCGTGTTTGCGCGTAATCTATAAAAGATTCGATGCGCCGGCACGTCACGCGCCAACTGTTCGAATACTGCACGGTACGCTTCCAAATTCGGCATGAAGATCACATACAAACGATTCATCATCGTATTCACCGCCCTTGTCATCATCGGGGGCGTTTCGGGCTACCTCGGCAGGGGA
>CAYMPS010000003.1:23185-26067 GCA_964392485.1 uncultured Gammaproteobacteria bacterium
TCGAAGACGCGGACGCTGATGCCGTCGAGATTCCGTCCGAAAAACTCCTGGCCGTTCCATTCACTTCTCAGGCGCCGCATGCGAACTGGGACATGCCGTACCAGGAGGCATGCGAGGAGGCGTCTGTGATCATGGTTGCCGGCTACTACCGCGGCGAGCGCGGCGCGTACGATCCGGACCAAGCGGACCGCATGATTTTGGATCTCATCGCGTTCGAAGAGAACGAAGGATTCGCCGTTGATACGACGGCCGAAGAAACGGCTGAGCTCGTGGAGCTTTTCTATTCGGATCTCGAGGCTCTCGTCGTGCCGATGACCGGGCCGGATTCCGTGAAGCGATACATCGCGCGCGGGATCCCCGTGATCCTTCCGGCGGACGGCAAGGCGCTTCCCAATCCGAACTTTCTGAACGGCGGACCGCTGTATCACATGCTCGTGGTGCGCGGGTACACGGAGGACCGGTTCATCACGAATGATCCGGGAACGCGTTTGGGCGAAACGTTCCTGTATGACTACGACGGCTTGCTCCAAGCGGTGCATGACTGGAATAACGGGGATGTGCCGAACGGGGAGCGGGTGATGCTCATCCTTCGAAAAAAGTCGTGAAGCATGTCCCGATATGCAAACCAAACGCGCGCTCATCCTCTTCATCTTCATCATCCTCGCGATTTCGATCCCGCTCATGCTCGTCGTGCGCGCGAAGATTGATTTGGATCAGGCGCGTGAAGCCGTTGACTCCATCCCGCTCATACAGCCGTCCGCGCCGCTCCCGGAACCGGACGTCGTTATTTCCGATGGCCATCCGCTCGTTTCCCCCGACGGACTGATTCAGGATCCGTACGAGGCGCGCGCGGATGATGAACCGGGCGAACCCGTTGTCGAGCCGTCGGATGAAGCGTCGGAAGAACGCCGTTGTACCTCCGCCGGAGGGCGCTGGAACGACTGCGCGAGTCCCTGCCGAAACTTGGGACCGGACGCGGCCTGCATTGAAATGTGCATTTCCGTGTGCGAGTGCGGGGGAGCGGAGGAATGGACATGCCCTGCCGGAA
The DNA here is from genome assembly GCA_964392485.1 of uncultured Gammaproteobacteria bacterium. Lineage (GTDB taxonomy): Bacteria > Patescibacteriota > Patescibacteriia > 2-12-FULL-60-25 > 2-12-FULL-60-25 > 2-12-FULL-60-25. The sequence goes on from CAYMPS010000003.1 coordinate 24,234, forward strand.
CGGTCTGTACGGACTACGAACCGTTGCCGCGCTCGGCGGCTTCGACGGGCATTTGCCGATAATTGAGGCAGTACGCCCTGAAGAAGGCGTTAATGAATATCGAATATCGAATTTAGAATGTCGAATAATCATCTTGGTACAAGGCGTCATAATATCTCTTTTCGACATTCGGTCTTCGACATTCGGTCCTTTCGATGTATCATAGGGGCATGAAAAAACGCGTTGTCGCATTGTTTTGCATCCTCCTTTTGGGCGCAGGGTGTTTTCGTTGGTCGAATGACCAAAAGCAGGTGGACGAAGGCGAGGGGAATATGGGGGATATCCCTTTTCAGGATTTCGGAGACTTCATTTCTTCAGAGGATGAGATCGCTCCGCCGCCGGAAGACCTGCCTCTCCCTTCGGAAGACGCGAGTCCAAAGCCGGGAGAAGTGGCGAGCATTTCCGAAAATGTTGTCGTCTCAAGCATCGTCGAACGTCAAATCCTTTCGAATCCGTTCGTGATCTTGGGAAGGGCCCGAGCCTTCGAGAGCGTGGTGAATTGGCGGGTGCGCGATTCGCGCCACAAAGACCTCGCTTCCGGTGCCGTCATGACGAACGCGCCGGACATGGGACGCTTCGGTTCGTTCCGCGTTCGGGATTTTTTTGATGAGGCTCCCGATATCGGGGAGGGGTACGTGGAAGTCTACACGGTCTCTCCGAGAGACGGTTCCGAACAGGACAAGGTTTCCATCCCGGTTCGATTCGATGAGAGTACGATCCCGGTAAAGATTTTCTTTTCCAATCTCAAGGAGGATCCGAATTTGGAAAACTGCGAGCGCGTTCAGGCATTTACGCGGCGCATCGCAAAGACGGTGAACACGGCGGAAGCGACGATGTTGGAACTGCTCAAAGGTCCGTCGGCCGCGGAGCAGAGCTTGGGAGCGCGGACATCCGTTTTCCCGGGAACGGCACTTCGCTCCATCAGTATTACGGACGGCGCGGCCACGGTGGATTTCAGCAAGGAGTTCACGTACGCGATCGCCGGCTCCTGCCACGTGCAGGCCATCATCGCGCAGGTGAATGAAACGCTGAAACAGTTTGAATCCGTGGACATCGTGAAGATGAAGGTTGAAGGGGAGGACGCGGAACTCCAATTACAACCGTAAGCCATGAAGGAATTTAAAACATCGAATAATGAATATCGAATATCGAACGCAGAACGCCGCGAATAGACATTTTCGAAATTCGACATTCGACATTCGATATTTTTACTCCAAACGCTGAAACGTTGATTTAATCTCTTATGATCATCTTCGGAGCAATCGCGGGCATCGTGGCCGGCGGCGCCATGATCCTCCTGTCGCACGTAGCGCCGCGTTACGGGGCGGGTGCGTACGCCAAAGACGTCGACGTCATTCGCTGCTTCGGCCGTGCGTGTTCGCGGCGCGAATCGCACGTCATCGGCATCACGGTGCACATGATCCTCTACGCGTTCTTCGGATTGCTCTATGCCGTGGGCGCGGAGCAGGGGATCGTCACGGGCTTCGGAGCGGTACCGCTCTTCATCTATGCGATCCTCGTCACGCTCACGATCGGCGGTATCTTCCTCCCGCTCGAAGGGCACGGACTCTTCGGCATGCGGGAAGATCGTTGGTTCATGATCGACCTCGTGCTGGCGAACCTCGGGTGGGCGGTGCTCTACGGAGCGTTTATGGGGATTTGGTATTAGATGTTACGTGTTGACGCGTTAGCGTGTTGCGTGTCGCCTCGGGTGGAGGTTGACCCTCGAACACGTAACAGATCCATTTCTTTTTCATGAAATATATTTTATACGGAATCGTTGGGATCGCGCTCG
>CAYMPS010000004.1:0-9697 GCA_964392485.1 uncultured Gammaproteobacteria bacterium
GGGGGGGGGGGGGTTTTGGGTCCCCCCCTCCGGCTGGTTTTTTAAATCTTACCTTTCCCCCCCCGCGGGCCCCCACCCCACCCACTACTCGCCAAACTCAAACTCCCGGCCGAAGCCGGGAGTCCCATAATCATTTCAAAGCGCCTTACAGGCTGTTCGGGTCCACCTTGATGCCCGGACCCATGGAGGAGGTGACGGTCAGGCTCTTGATGTATGTTCCCTTGGAGGACGGCGGTTTATTCTTCTTGAGGCTTGCGATGAAAGCGTTGAAGTTCTCAATGAGCTTCGCCGTGTCGAGCGACGACTTGCCGAAGGCCTGATGTACGTTTCCGGTGGCGTCGTTCTTGTACGCAACCTTTCCCTTCTTCAGGTCTTCGACCATCTTCTTGACGTTCGGACCCACGGTATCCGTCTTTGGGTTCGGCATGATGCCTTTCGGTCCCAGAATCTTCGCGACCTTGGCGAGCTTGGGCATCATGTCCGGCGTGGCAACGGCGATGTCAAAATCAACCTTTCCCGTTTTCACGATCTCATCCACGAGGTCTTCCGCGCCGACCACGTCCGCGCCCGCATCTTTCGCTTCCTTCTGCTTCGCTTCCGGCACAAAGGCGGCAACGCGCTTCGTCTTCCCGGTAGAGTGGGGGAAGGTGAGCGTGGCGCGAATTTGCTGATCGCTCTTCTTCACGTCAATGCCGAGGTTCGCGTGAACCTCAATGGAGCTGTCGAACTTGGTGGTGCTCGTCTTTTGGGCGAGCTCAATGGCCTCTTGGGCCGTGTAGAGCCGCTTGGGATCAATCTGTCCCTTGAGCTCCGTGAAACGCTTGGATTTCTTCATATCGCTAGTGGTACAGGCCCCCGGCGAATCGCCGGAGTCCCACGGTTACGATGAATTAAGTGGCTGGATCGTATAGGAGAACAGGGGAGCTGTCAAGAATAGCAAACATCCTCGCGAGCAGGGAGTCGCGAGGATGTTTTTTTTTATTCTTTTTCGAAGTTTTTTATTGCATTGACTGTTCAAACGCATCAAGCTGTTCTTGCGCTTCCTGTTTCTTCCATTCAGGCACAATGTATGGCCTCGGACCTTCCGAAGAATTGTTCAGATCAATGTATTCCAATTCATCTCCCAACCAGATTTCATAGATCCATCCCGGACCCGGTGAATTGTCAAATCCTGTTTCCCAAAGTATTAATTTTGATCCGTCTTCCACACCCAGAATATGAACAGCGGGCCTCCCTATGAATTTATTTTCTTTTCCTGCATTCGAGAACGTATAGAGAATGCCACCATCTTTTTGGGAAGTTAAGTTGCCACTATTGAAATCGTACGTGTAGTCAGATGTTTCGAGGATATTGTGCTTTTGCATGTCCGCTTCAGCCATCATCGCGGCATCTTCCTTCATTGACTGCTGTTCTTCGGTCAGGGAAGCGACATTCTCTGTAATCGTTTGGACGCTCGTCTCAACGGCCTGGACGCGCGCTTCAATCGCGCTCGTGTCCGGCTTCATGACGATGTTCATCACGATGGCGACTACGGCGGTAATGAAGGCCAGGATGGCGATGACGAGAACGAGCGTACCGCCTTTTGACGATTCAGGCGCGCTCGTGGCTTTGGGGAGTGTTTCTTCTGGCATAAAGTATTGGAGAAATCTGGGTGAGTGAGTAATTTAATGCATCATACCAAACATCCCCTCGGAAGGGGATGTTGTGATGGATCGTTGGGATGATTATTCTTCCACGGTTTCTCCCTCTTCCGCGGCGGCGTTCGCTTCCGCTTCCCGTTCCGTCAGGATGGTGTTGATCATTTCTTCGACGTTGCCATCCATCGCTTTCTGCTCCTCGACGACCGTTGCGATGTTATCGGTATTCGCTTGGACGCCTTGTTCAACGGCTTTTATGCGCACTTCCAGCGGGCCGAGATCCGGCTTGGATGTGACGTTGAGCGCAATGGCGGCAACGGCCGCAACGAAGGCCAGTAACGCGACAATGAGCGCGAGGGGATTGCCTTTCGGCTTCTCGTCGACATCCTCGACCTCGTCTTCGAGTATTTCTTCTTCGGGCATAAATAAATGATTATGGATTCTTAATATCATTATAATAGCAAACATCCCCTGATTAGGGGATGTCTTGTGGATTATTTATTTCCTTCCATGCCGCTCGAGGCCTGATAGTCCTTCCCTTCCGTATCGTACGCTTTCCCGTGTTCAAGCATGGCGTTTCCGCGATCCATTTGATTCTGACCCCGATCAATCTTCGCCTGATCTTCGGATGCTTCGCCTTCTTTCTTCAGCGCATCGCCGTCCGCAACGAGCTTCTCTCCTTCGGCCACGAGCTCGTCAGCGCATTTTTGGATCGTTCCGCCGGCATCAAACAAATCTTGTTCCACCACTGAACGCTTGGCCTCATCCTCCTGAATTTTCTGAATCGTGAGATCGAGCTTCGCATTCACATCCTCCACGTTTTCCTTTACCGCCGTTTCGTTCTCGCCCGAGCTTTTTTGAAATCCTTCGATCTTGTTGTAGATGATGAACGTCCCAAAGAGGAGCAGGAGGATCGTAACGACCAAGAGCACGAGGTTTACCTTTGGCGTTCCGTCTCCTTCACCCGGTCGTTTGAGGTGCTCTTCGTGCAAAGATTTCATGGGTTTCGGGAGTGGCGGGATGTCTCCTTTGTGCATCGGAGGACGGGATGAAGCCGTCGATCCTCCTGTTCCGCCGATGACGGGCTTTGGCGGTTCCGGCGGTTTGTATGCGATCTTCGTTTCATTCGCAGGAGGATTTCCCAAACCCTGCTTCGGCTCGCCGGGAGCGCCGATGGGCGGTTTTGGAGCGGGTCCCGCATCTCCCTTCGGAGGTTCGGGTCGATTGTCCTGCATGGACTTGATGATGGGATCTTGGCTATCCATAATGGTGATTTTTTGAGCGGTTATGTGACGAAGTGCAGTATAGAGCGTCATGAGAAAAAAGTCACTTTATGTTCGGGCAAGGGGCATCGGGCATCGGGTCTCTATTTGGAGCACGTACCATACTTCGGATTTCCTTCAGGAAGAATCCCGTTGCCCCTTGCCCCGTGCCCGAAACGAAAACTCCCGGCCGAAGCCGGGAGTTCCATTACCCCTCTCAGGTTGTCTGAAGCGCTTACACGACTTTCAGCCCCATTTGCCTTGCCGTGCCTTCGACCTGCCTCATGGCCGCTTCGACCGTGTGGCAGTTCAGGTCCGGCATTTTCTTTTCCGCGATTTCGCGGACCTGATCCTTCGTGACCTTCCCGGCGGATTCCACGAGCGATTTCGGCGAACCCTTTTTGATGCCGGCGGCCGTTTTGAGCATTTCGGAAACCGGAGCCACCTTCATGATGAAGTCGAACGATCGGTCTTCGTACACCGTGATGACGATCGGTACGACTTCGCCGCGGCGATCCTGCGTGCGGTCGTTGAACTGCTTGCAGAAGTCCGCGATCTGCAGTCCGTGCGGACCGAGCGCGGTTCCAACCGGCGGAGCCGGGTTGGCCTCGCCTCCTTTGATCTGAAGTTTGATGAGTGTCTTAATTTTCTTGGCCATAGGATTTGGTGCGTGGTGCGTGGTGCGTGGTGCGTAGAAAGAATCCACGCACTACGCACCACGGACTGATTTGATGAGCTTACAGAAACGGCGAGAAGCGCACCGTTCCTGAGGCACATCCCTCCGTTAGATCTTTTTTACCTGCGTAAAGTCCAATTCGAGCGGGGTTTCGCGGCCGAACATGCTTACGAGGACCTTCACTTTGCCGCGGGCGCCGTCAATGTCAACCACCTTTCCTTCGAATCCTTTAAACGGTCCGTCTCCGATCCTGATCGGCATGCCCTCGACGAGGTCGATATCGATCTCCGGAGCCTCCTTGTCGCCCGCACGCTTGAACATCGCCTCGACCTCCGGTTGCGAGAGCGGCGTTGGCGTGGTTCCCGTTCCGATGAATCCCGTAACGTTCGGCGTATTTCGCACAACGTACCAGGAGTCGTCCGTAACGATCATCTCCACGAGGACGTAGCCCGGGAAGATTTTTTCCTGTACGATTTTCCGCTTTCCGTTTTTGATCTTAATCTTTTTTTCCGTGGGCACGAGGACGGCGAAGATTTTATCCTGCATGCTGAGCGTCGCAATGCGCGCCCGGAGGTTTTCCGCAACGTTTTCTTCGTATCCGGAGTACGTATGGATGGCGTACCAGCGGCGTCCGAGGTCTCGAGTTTGCTTAGGCATAAATGGCAATGAACGAATTATTGGATCGGCGGAAGATCAAGGTCGCCGGCCGGGAACTCTTCGAAGGACGGTTCAAGCTCCGCATCTTCTTCAATCGTTACGCTTCCGGATCCGTCTCCGACGGTTTCCACTTCCAGGTCTGTTGGCTCAAGATCCGGAATGACGGGTTCTTCGACAACCGGAGCGGCCGGCTGCCGGCCCTGCGACAGGACGAACGTGATCGCCCTTCCAAATCCGAAGTCCAAAGCCGCAAAAAACAGCGCGACGGCGAGCGAAACCGCAATGACGAGCATGGAGTACCGCATGGTCATCTCCTTGGTCGGCCATGTCACTTTTTTGAGCTCCGCTATGGATGAGCGGACGTAGGTGGTGATTGCTTTGATGGGATTCATAGAATTCGAGTGGACGGATGGATGTCGCTCGCGAGCGACCGTGCCGTGTGGCTCAGATATCGCTAAATTGATTGGTTTTTAAAATCCCCCGAAGGGGCATTTCGACGCGACTATATCAGGATTATTCGATTTATGCAATATGGCGGAAGAAACGGGCTTTTCCGGGCCGGGAGCGGATCGTTTAAGGAGAGGATGGCGAGCGGCCAAAAAATCAAGCGCCGGTTCCCAAAGGCAACACCGTTCGCTCTCTTCCCGCCGTCCGCCATGGCCGGCCGTTGATTCCTACGCGTCGATCTCCGCCTGTTTTGCGTGCGTCTGGATGAATCGCTTGCGCGGAGCCACGTCCGCGCCCATCAGAATGTCGAACGTTTCATCCGCCTTGGCGGCGTCATCGATCGTCACACGCTTCATGAGGCGCGTCTTCGGATCCATGGTCGTTTCCCACAGCTGGCTGGCGTTCATTTCACCGAGACCTTTGTAGCGCTGAATGGATACGCCGGAAATTTTCGTGACTTCCTCGTCGCCTCCTTCCTCGCCGGACTCGGGTGCCGCCTCCTCCGCGGATTCGTCTGCGCCCCGCGCCCCGCGCCCCGCGATCTTCTTCTCATCTTTTATCTTTTGGAGATCGGCAATGATTTTATCCCGTTCTTCTCCGCTGAATGCGTAGTGGACCTCTTTGCCTTTTTGGAGGCGGAAGAGCGGCGGCTGGGCGATGAACAGATGCTCCTGCTTAATGATTTCCGGGAAGTAGCGGTAGAAGAGCGTTAAGAGGAGCGTACGGATGTGCGCACCGTCCACGTCCGCATCCGTCATGATGATGATGCGGCCGTACCGAAGCTTTTCGATCTCGAACTGATCCCCGATATTCGTCCCGAGGGCGATCAGGATGCTCTTGATTTCATTGTTCGTGAGCATGCGATCCAATCGCGCGCGCTCCACGTTCAGAATTTTTCCTTTGAGCGGGAGGATCGCCTGAAAGTCGCGGTCGCGCCCCTGTTTGGCTGATCCGCCGGCGGAGTCTCCCTCAACGATGTAGAGCTCGGTGTTCACGGTATCTTTCGAAGCGCAGTCCGCGAGTTTGCCCGGGAGCGTGAGCCCTTCGAGCGCGCCTTTCCTCAGAACCGTGTCGCGTGCGGCGCGTGCGGCCGCTCGCGCCCGCTGGGCGATCACGCATTTTTCGATGATCGATTGCGCATCGCGCGGGTTCTCTTCCAGGAACGTCGCGAAGGCTTCCGACATGACCGTTTCCACGTAGCCTCGCACCTCCGGCGTTCCGAGCTTGGCCTTGGTCTGCCCTTCGAACTGCGGTTCCGGAATCTTCACGGAGATGACGGCCGTCATGCCTTCGCGCACGTCGTCTCCGGACAGGTTCGTATCCTTGTCTTTCAGCACGCCCTTATTCCTGGAGTAGTTGTTGAGCACGCGCGTGAGCGCGGCGCGGAACCCCTGCACGTGCATGCCGCCTTCGGGGTTGATCACGCCGTTCGTGAAAGCGTACAGGTTCTCCTGCAGATCGTCCGTGTACTGAATGCCGATTTCAATTTCCGCATTCTCCACCTTTTTATCCACGTAGAACACGGTTTCGTGCTTGGGGGTTTTTGAGTGGTTCAAGTGCTTCACGTACGATGCCACCCCGCCTTCGAAGTAGTAGCCGTAGACGTCGCGGCGTTCGCTGTTGCGTTCGTCCACGATGCTCAGGTACACGCCCTTGGTCAGGTAGCACTGCTTGCGGAAGTGGTCCAGGATCGTCTTGAGATCAAATTCAATCGTCTCGAACACCGTCGCATCCGGACGGAACGTGATGGTCGTTCCCGTTCTCTTCGACGTCCCGATCTTCTTGACTTTGCCCTTGGCCTTGCCGCACACGTACGTCTGCGTAAACACGCCGCCGTCGCGCTCCACCGTGGCCGTCAGTTCGTCGGACAGCGCGTTCACCACGGAAACGCCCACGCCGTGGAGTCCACCCGATACCTTGTAGCCGCTCTCGTCCCCGCCGAACTTTCCGCCGGCATGGAGCTTCGTCATCACGAGTTCAAGCGCCGAGACCTTGTACTGTTTGTGCATGTCCACGGGGATGCCGCGTCCGTTGTCAATTACCGAAACCTTGTTGTCCGGCAGGAGCGTGATCGTAATGTGATCCGCGTGTCCGCCCATGACTTCATCAAACGAGTTATCCGCGACTTCCCAAACCAGGTGGTGCAGGCCGTCCGGACCCGTGGATCCGATGTACATGCCCGGACGCTTCCGGACCGGTTCAAGACCTTCGAGAACGCTGATCTGCTCCGCGCCGTATGAAGCCTTTTTCGCCTTGGCCGGAGGAGCTTTTTTCGCCGTTTCTTTGGCTGTTTTCTTTGGCATAGATTGGTCTGTATCTTACTAGATAATGAGGGGGGTGTACAGGGTGAAATCGGGCATGGGGCAGAGGGCAGGGGGCATGGGGAAGGTGCGTATTGCCCGTTGCTCTGTGTCCCATGCCCGAATGAATTCGGCTTGTCCGCAATGTTCACCGTAAATGCGAATATCGTGGTAAAATCTATCGAGAGACATGCCGGAGGATCAAAAGATAGGAGCGGGATTTACGGAGGGGGAACTGCAGTTCGCCTCGTTTTGGGTTCGGGAGCAGGTGCTTATCCGACAGGTAACGTATGCGCTGCTCATCGGGATCAACGCAATCTTTTGGGGATATTCACTCTGGGGATTCATTGATGCGTACGCCATTTCGTATCCGCGCGAATCGCGCATTACGCAGGAGATCGAGGAGAACGGCATCCTCCTGAGGCAGCTTTCCACAAACCAGCCCAAAGGCGTCCAGACGAGGAGCGTGAGCGTGTTTAAGAGTACGGAAGATCGGTTGGACATGATCGTGCCGATCTCTAATCCGAATGAGCAGTGGTATGCGGAATTTACGTACCGCTTTAACGTGAGCGGGGAGCTCACGCCCGTGCGCAGCGGATTCATCTTGCCGGGGCAGACGAGCTATCTCGGAGAACACGGATTCGTACCGGAGAAAACCGGGGGCAGATCCGCGGTGCTCACGGTCGACAACATTCGGTGGAGACGTCTGGATCCGTCCGTGGTCGGAGATAATTACGAGGAGTGGATTTCCCGGCGCGATGCGTTTGATATTTCGGACACGGAATACAGCGCGGATTTAAAAATTGCGGGGAAGACCATTTCACGCACGAGCTTCACGTTTACCAATCCAACGGCGTACGGGTACTGGGATGTGGGCCTCTACATTCTCCTGAAGCGCGGAGACGCGCCCGCGGCATCAACCTTCATCAACCTTTCAAACGTCACGCCCGGGTTTACGAGGCGGATCAACATCGACTGGTTCGAAGACCTCCCTTCCGTCTCAGGCACGGAGATCATCCCGGTCGTGAACTTTTTGGACGAGAGCGCGTATCTGCCGAGCACGCGGTTCTAGATACCGACTTTTTCGTCCGGCACGATTGCCGGTCTTTTCTTTTCCGTTCCCGCATGAATAAATAGGGATTGTTCCATGGCTCCATTGCTATCGGTGTTCATCGCCTAAAGAAGAGATTGAGAATAATTGTTGAATTACTGAATTGTTAAATTGTTGGCGACTTTCTCATGCAGTCGGCCGTTTCAGCAATATAACAATTAAACAATTCAGCAATGGAACCATAGAACAATAGATACATGCGCCTCCAGCACGCCATCGTCCGATTCGACTGGGTCCTACTCCTCACGGCGTTCACGCTCACGGCCATCGGACTCGTCGTCATGTACGGCATCGGCACCTCCAGACCGGAGGCGGATCTTTTTTTGTTCCAAAAGCAATTCGTGGGCGCGGGCATCGGGGTTTCCATTATCCTCCTGTTCACCTTTCTCGATTACCGCCAGCTCCGCGGGCTCGCGCTCCCGATTTACGGATTCGGCGCGGCGCTCCTCGGGGGCGTTCTCCTCTTCGGATCAACGATTCGCGGGACGCGCGGGTGGTACGTGGTCGGCGGCCTCTCGTTCCAGCCCGTGGAGCTCGCAAAAATCACTCTCATCCTGTTCCTCGCCGCATACCTCGTGCGGTACGTTCACCAATCCATTCCCTGGCATGCGCTCATGGGAAGCTTCCTGGCAACAGCCGGGTATGTGGCGCTCATCATGCTCCAGCCGGACTTCGGATCCGCCGTGGTCATGTTCGCCATCTGGGGCATGCTGGTGCTCTTCGTGGGGTTGTCGTTCCGTTCGCTCGGCATCATCGTCCTTTGCGCCGCGCTCGTAAGCGTCTTCACGTGGTCCTTCCTGTTCCAGCCGTACCAGAAAGATCGTTTCCTCGCATTCATCAACCCAACCCTTGATGCGCGCGGCGCCGGGTACAACGTCACGCAGGCGCGCATCGCCATCGGGAGCGGCGGACTCTTCGGGAAGGGGATCGGCGAAGGCTCGCAGTCGCGCCTCCGCTTCCTCCCGGAGGCGGCAACGGATTTTGCGTTCGCCGTGATCGGGGAAGAACTCGGCTTCCTGGGCATCGGTTTCATCCTCGGACTTTTCGCGCTCCTGTTTCAGCGCTTGTACAGCATCGCGAAGAGCGCGGAAGACGATTTCGCGACGCTCGTCCTGTTCGGCATCGGCGCCGTTTTCCTCACGCACATCACGGTGAACGCGGGGATGAATCTCGGACTCATGCCGGTCACGGGCATTCCGTTGCCGTTTTTATCCGCGGCATCATCGTTTCTCGTGACCGTGTTTGTGACCATCGGGCTTGCGGAGAGCATTGCCGTGCACCGTAGGGCAAACGAATAGTTCGGTTGTCGCTTGTCGGTTATTCGGCCATTATGAGGAAATGTTCCCGTTAGAGACCGAACAACCGAATAACCGACAAGCGAATAAGCGAGCCCGCGACGTTGACCGTCCTTCTGGCGGGATCACGGGGCGGATCGGGAAGACTTGATATTTTTGTTCGTTCGTAGTATTTCTATCACGGTGCCTCGTAGGCAGCGAGCCGGAAAAGGAGAGATACATGAAAAGCCTATCAAAGGACCAGCGGAACGCTCTTTTACAACAGCGCAGAATGGTCAAGAATTGGCTGGACAGGAGCGACGCGGAGCTTGA
>CAYMPS010000004.1:9797-25709 GCA_964392485.1 uncultured Gammaproteobacteria bacterium
CAAGACCGTAGCTGAACCGCAGGACGCGGCGTTGAGCGACCTGCTGGCCCGCCTTGATCAGCCAACCGAGATTCCGTCCTTGCCGGTCGTACCTGACCTGCGCCGGGTGCTTGAGTATGAAGACGCGCTGGTTGAACTCAACGAGGAGCTCGCCAGTCAGGAATTTTGCCTTCAGCGTCAGTAAGACGTCTCCCGCTGTTTGAGTCCGCGGCAATCGTCGCGGGCTCACAGCGCTTTTTTATAAGGAATTATTCCATTGTTGACGGTGCTTGTGACGGATTCGGAGGGAAATGTATTCAGGCGGCAAAAACAAACGAACGAGACCGAACAAGCGATAAGCGAATAACCGAACAACCGAATAAGCGAGCCCGTGACGTTGACCGTCCTTCCGGCGGGGGATATAGTAACGCCACAACAATCTTATGATGTCCGCCCCGAAACTGCTCACGCACTGTCCGCTCTGCCAAACGCCGTACGAGGATCAGTCCGTCCGTCTCCTCGGCGAAGACGGCATGGCGCGCATGTTCCATCTTACGTGCAGCCACTGTTCGCATTCGGTGCTCGCCGTCATCCTGGAGAACAATAGCGGGATCAGCTCCATGGGCTTGGTTACGGATCTCGAAGCTCAGGATGCTTTGCGGTTTCAGGAAGCGGATCCCATTACCGCAGACGACTGCCTTACAGCGCGCGGGTCCATTGAATCCGAGAGCAGGGAGATCTGCAGGTGCTTGATGGGGAGATAGTAGCTGGTAGCTCGTATCTGGTAGCTGGTATCTGGTATTTTCTGCCTGAAGTTGGCAAGCAAAATGAATTATCGGTAATTTTCCGGAAATTTTTAAAAATACCAGCTACCAGCTACCAGATACAAACTTGACAGTTTTTCCAAAACCCCGTATGTTCCTGCCACTTATATGGATACGTTAACCCTCGAAACGACGACGAGAACTTCCTTTGGGAGGCGGTCAAAGGACGTGAGAACCCAGAATATGATCCCGGCCGTTATTTACGGAAGCGGGATTGAATCGCGTTCGCTCAGCGTTCCGTTCAGCGCATTCCGAAAGGTATTTCATGAGGCGGGTTCTTCGAGCCTCGTTGATGTTAAGATCGACGGAGGCGCGTCGGTCAAAGCGGTCATTAAGGACGTGCAGCTCCACCCGCTTTCCATGGAACCCGTGCACATCGATTTCCACCAGGTGAAGATGGACGAGAAGATGACGGCGGAAATCCCGCTCGCGGTTACGGGCGAGTCTGAAGCGGTGAAGGTGCTCGGCGGTACGCTCATGACGCCTGTTGAAAGCGTGGAAGTCGAATGTCTCCCAACGGATCTCCCGCACGAGATCGTCGTGGACATTTCTCTGCTCAAAACGTTTGATGATACGATCACGGTTGCGGACCTCAAGGTGGGGCCGGGCGTAAAGGTTTTGGATGATCCGGAGAACCTCGTTGCGGCCGTGGAAGCTCCGCTCTCGGAAGAAGAGCTCGCGAAGATGGAAGAATCGCAGGTCGGTGATGTTGAGGCTGTTAAGGCCGAAGGCGAGGAGAAGAAGGAAGGCGAGGAAGGTGAAGGTAAGGAAGAAGGTTCTTCCGAAGGAACCGCAGAAGAGAAGAAGAATGAGGGGGACAAATCCTAAAGAGCGTATTCAGAACGCTGTAGAGAAATCCTCGGAGTTGGCGGATTCGTTTACCGACCGACTCCAGCAGTCCTGGCGAGTCGTTCTCGCCGGGGCTGCATTGGTTTTGAGCATCTCCCTCTTTTTCCTTTGGACGGCGTTTACGAATCCATTCGCCAAATCGTCGGTCGAATCGTCGTCCGGCGTCAGTACGGAGGCGTCCACGGATCAAGGATACGCACGCACGCTTGATGGCGTGTACGTGGATGCCGCAACATCAACGCACCTGCTCCCGCTCGCCGTGATGGTGGAAAACAGTTCCGATGCATGGCCGCTCTCCGGCCCCGCGCGCGCGAATCTCGTGTTCGAGGCGCCGGTTGAGGGGAGCATCACGCGCTTCATGCTGCTGTTCGATCCCGCGAATGCCGTGGAAACGATCGGACCGGTCCGGAGCGCGCGTCCGTACTACGTGGATTGGGCGGACGGATTGAATGCACTCTATGCCCACGTGGGCGGCAGTCCGGCCGCGCTTAGCGACATCTATCAGATAGACGGATTCCGGGATCTGGATGAGTTCGCGAACGGCAAGTATTTCTGGCGGTCCGCCAACCGTTCGGCGCCGCACAACGTTTTCACGAAGACGGAGAATCTCACGAACGCCATGGAGGCCAAGGAATACGGCGTCGGAGATTTCCGCTCCTGGCTGTATGAGGGCAGCCAGCCGCCGATAGCCAGCAGCCAATCGCCTGGCGCGAACGAGAAGAATGACGAGAACGATCAAGAATCCGATGACGCCGTTGAAGAGGTAGATGTCCCAATCATCAACATCCCGTACCAGGGCGTGTACGAAGCGCATTGGGAGTACGATGCGAACACGGGTTTGTATACGCGCTATCAGAACGGTGCCGTTCAGAAAGATGCGGACGGAGAGGTGGTGCGCGTAAAGAACGTCGCGGTCATCCAGTCGTACGCAACGGTTCTTGATCGCGTCGGCCGACTGGATCTTCGCACGATCGGACGCGGAAAAGCGTACGTTTTCCATGATGGGAAGAGGTACGAAGGGGAGTGGAAGCGGAACAGCGGCGAGCATATCCGGTTTGAAGCGATCGACGGACGGGACATTCCGTTCGCGCGCGGCACTACGTGGATTTCGGTATTGACGTCAAGCGCGGCGATGAATAAGGTGGTTGAATAACGAATTTCGCATTACGCATTACGCATTACGCATTTCTCACAACGGTCGTCTTCGGCAACTATATACGCCAGAGACAATGCGAAATGCGCAATGCGCAATGTATAAGCTATGAACGACATGATCCGCATAACCGGTGGCATCCCTCTCAAGGGCGAGGTGCGCGTTTCAGGCGCAAAGAATGCGGCGACCAAGGAACTCGTGGCGGCCCTCCTCACGTCCGAACCGGTCACGCTCAAGAACGTTCCGGAGATCGGCGACGTGGACGTGACGATAGAGATGCTTCAGGGGCTGGGCGCGAAGGTCGAACGAACCGGAGACACGGTCACGGTGGACGCATCTGGCATGAATACGTCTTCGGTTACGGATGCCTTCAGCAAGAAGAACCGCATCCCGATTTTGCTCTTCGGTCCGCTCCTGTCGCGCTTCGGCAAAGCGGAGATTCCGGCGCTCGGCGGCTGCAAGATCGGACAGCGCCCGGTCGATTTCCATACGGATGCGCTCCGGTCCATGGGCGCCAAGATCGACTGCTCGAACGGCGAGTACATTGCCACGGTTCCGGAAGGGGGTCGATTGCACGGCACCGTGATCGAACTGCCGTTCCCGTCGGTCGGAGCCACGGAGAACGTGATGCTCGCGGCCGTGCTCGCCAAGGGAACGACCGTCATCAAGAACGCGGCCATTGAACCGGAGATTCACGACCTGGCCATGCTCCTCCAATCCATGGGCGCGATCATCCAGCTGGACGTGAATCGCACGTGGATCATCGAAGGCGTCGAATCGCTCCACGGCGCAACGCACCGCGTGATCCCGGATCGCATTGAAGCGGCATCGTTCGCGATCGCGGCGGTCCTCACCAAGGGCGACGTCACGATCCGCGGAGCACGGCAGGAGCACATGCTCTCGCTGTTGAACAACCTTCGCCGCGTGGGCGGAGAGTTCGAGATCCTCGAAGACGGCATCCGCGCGTTCCGCACAGGCGACATCAAATCCGCGACGGTAGAGACGGACGTGCATCCCGGATTCATGACGGACTGGCAGCAGCCGTTCCTCATCTTGTTAACGCAGGCGCACGGCGTCTCGATCGTCCACGAAACCGTGTACGAGAACCGCTTCGGGTACACGGAAGCGCTCCGCAAGATGGGCGCGAACATTCAGATTCAGACGGCCTGCCTCGGATCAAAAGATTGCCGGTATAAAAATCGCAACCACCCGCACAGCGCGGTCATCGTGGGCCCTACGCCGCTCAAAGCCGCGGACATCGAAATCCCGGATTTGCGCGCGGGCTTCAGCTACCTCGTCGCCGCACTCATCGCCGAAGGCACGAGCACGATCACCGGCGTTGAGATCATCAAGCGCGGGTATGAGAACATCGTCGGGAAGCTGAAGGAGCTGGGGGCGAAGGTGGAGGGATAAATTTGGCGCGTGATGCAGAAGGAGTGCGTGACGATGATATAATAGCATTTATGTCTAAAGAAGCTTCTTTCCCCGATTTCGTTTCGCTTGATGAGGCGCCTGAGCGTTATGAGCAGGAGCGAAAAGAACGCGAACATTTGCTATCTCATGTTCGAGAGGCAAGGGCGAAGTTAGTAGAAGCTACAAAGAGCATTCATCAAGCACGAGATACGTGGTTAGACTCAAAGGATGAGAGAGATTACGAAGCAATGAAGCAGTTGGAGATGAAGTGCCTCGCGGTCAAAGAGGAGTTTTTGAAGACGTTGTATGCGTACGCATCTTGGACATCAACGGAGTTAGTTCAACCCGGTGCTTATAACGTAAAAGCTGTCTATGAAAAAAAATGGACAGGGAAAATTGCCACGTATGAACTTGAACTCAATGCCCCATATAAGGAGGAGTTGCAAAAATTTGAAGAAAGGCTTATCGAACGCATTGCCTTTATCGGTATGCATAATTTAGGCATGAACTTTGATGTCGCACACATTGGTGAGGCCGAATTTGTTTTTAGTCGCAAAGGAGAAGAGGAGTCCCTTGATCGCACAATTCGATTCTTTGCGGCGAATGGCAGCTTGCTTCACTATTCTAGCGGAATGCGCAGTGCGATTTGATGGTTGATTTGATCGAACATCAGGTGAGATGGAACGTATGTCCGTGGTCTTGAAAAAATATCTCAATACAACGGCCGATGAGGTGAATCGGAGAACGTTTAACATTTGGATGGGGTTGAGTTTGGGAAACAAATATTTTACGAGAGAACATATCCGCGAATATCTTTTGTGGTCATTGGCGCATACGAAGGAGCGCGTGCTTATATTCATCTGTGATCGCATTCACGCGTATAACATCAAGGCGCTTGACGGGAAGAGCGAACGAGCCTCGGTCAAGAGGGCGATGAAAGCGGGTGAGGAAAAGGCGCGGGAGGTGCGCGGGATTATTGACGGGCTGAATGCGGATGAGCAGAGACGAATTTCGCTTCTGCGATGGGATGACGTTTCGGGTGGCGAGTTGTATGAGCGCGCGCTTAAGGCCGTTCGTGAAGCATACGAACAAAATTTCGAATTTCGGAAACTCATTATAAATATTATTAAAGACGCCAGGCCCGATCGCGCAGATCAGTTTTCCAGAATGTCGAAGGAGCGGATGGATCATTTGGCGGAGTATGTTCTTCACGAAATTCCGATCCTCGTTAACGGCGTTTCCGATTCCGAAGGTCGCGCGTATACGCTTTTTCCATATCCCGGCACCAACGCGCTTGATGATTTGAGCATTGGATTGAATACAGGGGTCGTTTTTCCCAAGCTCGCGAAGAAGCTGGAGATTAAGAATAGGATTGCGATTGTGGATGCGTGGGTGGAGGAGTAAGGGACGGGGCTTGATGCCGCCCCCCGCTTTGTCACAAAATCTGTTTGGGAACAGAAATGTTTCGTGGGCGGGTCGTATTTTATGCCAGTTCTCATCACAAGGGGCGCGGTGACCGCGCCCCCTACGCCTTTCCGGAGGTTTGCGATACCGAGAACATCAATAGAATCGAGGAAAGCGAGGTTGACGAAATTTGAGAAATAGGGTATGGTTCGGAATCCCTGATGAACAGGGGAAACCTAAGGAGGAAATTTTGGAAAATGAACGAACCAAACGAGAAGACCATAGCCTGATCTGTTCATTTTGCGGCAAGAGCCAAAAAGAGGTCAGGCAACTCATCGCCGGACCCACCGTGTACATCTGCGATGAATGCATTGGGCGGTCCGATGACATCCTGCTGGAGAACGGGTTTGATGTGCGAGAGGATCGCGGGTCCGCGAAGCCTCTGAAGCAGTCGGTTTTGCTTCAGCGGGACGTCAAGAATCTGCTCGGGCGAATCGACGCCATCGAGAGCAAGCTATCGAAGCTCCATCTTTTTGGAGAGTTGGCCAGACATTCGAGCGTGCCGAATGGTTCAAGCATTGATTCGGCCAAGAGCGCAATAGCCAGCCTCGCGGAACCGCTTCGTGCGGCCAGAGAGCATGCGACGCATATTGAGAAGCTTCTTGTACGTATAGTGGGCGGCGGAACCGGTCCGCTCGTGGAGCTTGAAAGCCTCGCGCAAGAGCTTCAAAGTCAGGCACTGAAGGTCATTCGGCGAGAAATGCGAGAAGACGAGGAAGAAGGTGAGGCAGCGGTCGCTCCACGCGATCAGCGGCTTCAAAGAAGACTCTTCCGCCGGGGGCGAATGGAGTTGCAAAGGCGGATGAAGCTGCGCTTCCAGGCGCACAAAGACATGTAGTTAATCCACGCTCCGCGTTCGTCCCCCAACCGTCAAAACCTATCTACCTACCGAAAGGCCGTGACATCGTCGCGGTCTTTTGCGTTTTGGGATTAACGCCGTACCTCCATCAGCCTCTGCTTGCCCGCCAAGTCGTTGTGCACGGCGATCTTCGCGTTCGGGAAGAGCTTGGCGGCGAAGATCCGCAGCTTCCTCGCCTGCGGGGGATCGAATTCGATGAGGATGCTCTCCGGAAGCACGGGGAGGTCATCGCTGATTTGATTGAGCAGTTTTTTGATGAATTCGAGTCCGTCCTCGCCTCCGAAGAGCGCCTTGTGCGGTTCGTTGCCCACCACGTCTTCTTCCATTTTCTCTTCGTCGCGATCGGGAAGGTAGGGGAGATTCATGGCGATGATGAGCGGGAGCGTGGATTTTTTGATGGCCTTTTTTACGTTCGATCCCAGGAGATCATCTTGGATGAATGACAGCCGCTTCGCCGCCTTATGCGTTTTCGCATTCATTTCTGCAACCTTAAGCGCGCGTTTGCAGATATCCGACGCGATGATCTTCGCATTCGGAAATTCCAGCGCGCTCGTTATGGCGATTTCTCCGCAACCTGTCCCGACATCCCAGAGCAGGAACGCATCATCCTTCGTATGACGGAGTTTGAATACGTCGATGAAGAGTTCCGTTTCGGGCCGGGGGATGAGCGTATGCCGGTTCACCTTGAACGGACGTCCGTAGAATTCTTTATATCCGAGGATGTACGCCACGGGTTCGTGCGTCTTCCTCCGCTCCACGAGTTTCTCGAACCGCCGTCGGAGCACGGGCCCCAGGTAATCCTCGCCGTGCGCAATGACCCAGGCTTTATCCTTGTTTACGACAGACGCGAGGAGGACTTCCGCTTCCAGCCAGCCGACATTCTGATCAACGGGGGATTTGGTTTTCCGCGCGCGGAGGTCTTTCGCGGCCGTCCGCAAGAGGCTGTTGACCGTTCGCGCTTCGGGCTTGTCAGACATACCTATAAAGTGTACCATCCCGACGCATTATTGGTATCTGGTATCTCGCATGCTCGTTTGAGAGCATCGTATCTGTTTGAAAATTCACATCAATCAAGGACGTTTAGCTCAGTTGCCCCTCGACTCCGTTTCAGGGTATCGGAACAGTGAGGCTATAGACCGGTTTCAAAAAGATGAAACTAGCAGATGAGATCCGCTCGGGGTGACGTACGCGTGCGGCTGTCGTAAGTTCACATTAGACATGGACGTTTAGCTCAGTTGGTTAGAGCGCACGGTTCACATCCGTGAGGTCGGAGGTTCGAATCCTCCAACGTCCACCAGAGAAAGTCCGCCGACTGCTCGGCGGATTTTTTGATACATGGTTCACACGTGCCCGCCAGACTTCCCGCCGCAGGCGGGATGTCGACGGGTCCGTGAGGTCGGAGGTTCGAATCTTCGTGTAGTGGGCCACGGAAGACCTCGGCTGGCTGCTGGGCTTTTTGACCCCCCTCGTTGAATTTGTCTTTGATTCAGCATCATATGGGTGATAATATTATAGTATGAACGCCACTATCCTAGTTTTAGTTATTTATCTGGCGATAATGTTTTTTATCGCTTGGTTCTTTTCAAGAAAAGAATCCACTGAAGCTTATTTTGTAAACAAAAGAAAAACGAATATCTGGCTGATGACCTTTTCAACAGTCGCCACTGTTGTCGGCGCGGGTGCAACCGTCGCCATCGTTTCCGAAGTTTACAATACTGGCATTTCGTATGGTATTGCACTGCCGATTTCATTTATTGCGGGAATGCTTGTTCTCGGCTTGATAGCTAAAAAAATTAAGGTTATTGGTGATAAATACGGTGCCCGCACCATCGTTGATTTTTTTGAAAAAAGATTTGATAAGAAAAATAGAAACCTTACTGCCGTACTGCAACTTTTTCTTTTGACTATTTGGATTGGTGTACAGGCAATTGCCATCAGCTCTCTTGCTTCAGTGCTAATTGGCATTGATTATAATGTCGCGATATTTGTTGCGGCGGCAATAACAATTTTGTACACGGCAATTGGTGGATTGAAAGTAGATATTATTACCGACTTTATTCAATTTTGGATAATTATGTTGGTGTTTCTTGTCATGGCCATACTCGGTTATCAGCACATAGGAAGTTTAGGAAATCTCTTTTCTCAATTACCAGCAGGACACCTTGATCTTTTTGCCTTTGGTGGCGTTAGTTGGTTTATCGGCGTGTTGGTTGTTAGCGGTTTTTTATATCTTGGAAACACTACACACTGGCAAAGGATATTTTCAGCCGAGAACGAAGCGACGGCAAAAAAATCTTTCTTTTGGGCAATACCAATCACGGCATTTCTTGGTCTCATTGTCCTGTTCCTCGGTCTTGTCTCTGTAGTTCTTTTGCCGCAAATCCAAAAAGAAACAGCGATATTTGCGTTAATGGATAGCATTTTACCGCCTTGGTTGGTGGGGGCGGGATTTGCGGCAATTTTGGCCGTTATCATGTCGTCAATAGACAGCTTGCTCGTTGGCGGCTCTGCAATTATTCACAAGGCACTGTTCAGAAATAAAATTATTGAGGCAAAAAGAGAACTGCTTTATGCCCGTGTTTTGACAGGAGTGTTTGGAATTTTCGGATTTATCCTTGCGTTTTTAATTCCAAACATTGTTACGCTGTCCCTCGTCGTCACATATCTGGCTTTAATATTTGTGCCGCCAATCTACGCCGCACTATATTCAAAAAAGGTTTCTGCAAATGCTAGTTTTTATTCAATTCTTGTACCAACAATTGTGCTATTTGTTTTATTCCCCATTTTGAAAGAAAACATCTTTATCGTAACGGTTCCTCTTGGTGTATTGATGATTACCTTGTACGACAAAATTTTTAAGCCCAAGTTTGCGGAAACCTTAACGAATTAGCCGCCGGATTTTTTCGCTGGAGCGTCTGTCAAAGAGAGCTTTCCAGAGATTTGTTTTAATGTCATGATTTAGGTCCCCCTTTCGGTCGGTGAATCCCGCCGACTTCAGTCGGTCACTTCCAGTATGGAATTCCCGTCGCTCCGCAAACGCTATTGGGGGCAGCACCTATGGGCGAGAGGCTATTTCGCCGTTTCCGTAGGCACGGTCTCTGAAGAAATGGTTCGTCAGTATATCGAACACCACCTTGAAGGCGAAGGTGCCGATGGCTCGTTACGCATTGAAGAGTCGTAGGCGGACCTCAGTCCGCCCGTTGCTCTGATTCCGTCGACTTCCAGTCGACGGTGGTTCAATTAATCAAAGTGAGGCGATAGATGCGGCTGCGCGGCACATGTTAAGCACTAAATTTGAATTAGAATTGTGTATTAGTAAATTACCAACCGCGCAACTCAAGAATTATTTAACAAGTCTAGTGAGGGGCGTTTGCTCCATTTGATTTTGGCGACGGTTTTTTTGCTTCCGCGAGTCCACCGTGGAAGGGGGTGGGATCCTATTCCGCATACTCAACGCGGATGTTTCAACGATGCTCATGTTCGTGCTTGAGCATGTGGTCGCGACCGGATATTGGCCGTCGTCTTGACATCTCCCGCAATCGTACTATGCTTGCGCGCAGGACGTTCACCAAATGGAGGAAGACGTGCAGACAGCCGATGGTGTTACAACGATCAGCGAAGAACGGTTCGAACAATTCCTGAAGGACCTGCTTGGCAGGGAATGGGATCGCGCGCTCAAGCTCTTCAGAAATTTTGGGCCGCATCTTTCCCAGAGAGTGACGGGTTCATTGCTCTACGCCTCGGAGCGCGGGAAGGTAGAGGACGTCCTCGGCATCCTCGAACGGCACTACGATGAACACCTTCAGTACCAGCACCCGGATATTCGGGGAGAGGTATCGATTTCCGGCGCCAATCCTACGACATCGGTCTTTGACCGAATCTGCAGGGATACGCTCGGGCTTTCCGAGGCTTCGTCATGATTCCACACCTAACAGGAAAAGGAAATTGGGACATGCAACGCGCAATTGAAAGATGTTCTGAAGACGCGTTCGAAGATCGATTCGGCGAATCACGGTACGCGATCCGGCGCATCCGGCGTCGGCTCGGCCCCGGCGTTTCCGACGTGCTCGCGAATATTTTGTTCGTCGCGGCTACGGATGGAAAGCTGGACGATGTTCTCGCCATCCTCAACGGGTACTGCCAGGCGCACATGCAATCGACAAACGGTGCGCTCGATACGGAGCTCGATGAACAGCGGACAAAGGTGACTTTGGCCCTGATCATCCGGGAGACCCTGGACATCAAGGATTCCGTGCATACGCTCACGTTTCGACGTTGCCACCCGTCTAGCGGGCCGTTGGCATAACGCCCGTCACTCCGAACTTCACGCCGCCTCGCGCATTTTTTGCGGGGCGGCGTTTCGGATTGACAATGGAGCCATAAAATGGTAAGACGCGTTGTCAGGCAAATGCCCTGATAAGGACTTTTACAATCAGGAGGATAGAATGGTAAAGCAGACGAAGAAATCAAGCTTCCGATACCGCGATGCGAGCGACAATAACTGGGCCATCCTCGAGGGGATGAGCGAACCGGAGGCGCGGCGTGAATTCATCGAGTATCTTCGGGACTACGAGCAAACCATCTTCCGGCCGCGTCCGGTTGAGCATGCGACATTCGCGGAACTCTTGAAGAACGATCCGGAAATTCGATCGTACTTGGAGCAGGAGCAGGATGCGACGCTCGTGGCGGAGATTCTCTGCCGGAGATATCCGCACCTGTTCTTCAGCATCGACCACGTCTTTCAGGTCTTTACGGACTGGAAGATCCAGTGGACGAAACAGGGCGGGCACAAAGGCATGCCGCCGCCGGAGCCGCTCCCGATTCCCGCGCACCTCGTTGAGGCGCTGGAAGACAGGGCGCTGGAGATGCTCGTGCGCCGGCGTTTCCGGAAAGTGATCAAGGCGCTCAACCGGAATCCGGAGCAGGCGCTGAAGCGCATGCGCGATGATCTTCGTAAGGAGAAGAATCGCAAACGGCGCCAATTGCTCCGGCACATGATCCGGATATCTACGCGGTTCCTGAAGGACACGTATCCCGAATTCGTCAGCGAGCTGGTGCCGGGGAAACCGTTTCCTTCGGTTCATGTCCGCCACTGGGTTCGGCAGATCATGGAACGGAAGAATGCGCTCATCGTCGGAGACGTGGGGACGCAGAAAACATCCGCCGCAGTCGTCGGGCTCGAGAAGCTCAACTGCCGCCGGGTCGTAGTCTGCTGTCGGTCGTACGCGAGAGGCATGTGGGCGAATGAGATTCGCCGCTACTACCGGAATCCGCCCAAGTCGTTCATAGTCAACAGCGTTCGCGACCTCCGTACGCTTGAATCCATGGCGACGGAAGAGCGGGAAGCGTACCGCTTCATCATCGTCGGGTACGGTCATGTGCAGATCGGTCAGATCGATCTGGACGACGAAAACGGAGATGCATACGGCGAACGGGTGGTGGATGCACTCATCCGCCTGAAACCGGACGGCGTCATCGTTGACGAAGCGCATGCGATCAAAGGGAACGGCTGCCGGAGCGAGCGGGTCATCCGTATCGCGCAGTGCAAGAGCGTCCGCCACCGCGTGATGCTTACGGCGACGCCCTTCGAAAACGCGCCAAACGAGCTCGCACAGCTCGCGCCGCTTCTGTCTCCGAAGAAGTATCCGGTCCCGCAGGCGTTCCTCGCGGAATGCCGCAATAACCCGCGGATCTTCTTCGGCATCATGACGTCGCGCATGTGCGATTACTTCTCGCAGGAGGACGTGCTTGATCTTCCGCCGACGAACGTGTCGCTGTACGACTTCTTTCCGGTCGTAAAGCTTCCGTGTCCGCCGGACATGCTCGGCGTTCTCGAAGCGATTCGGAATGACGGCGAGCTCGAGGTGCGTCAGCAGGTCCAGCGGATGACGCGGTTCCTCTCCGTCCCTTCCGCGGGACGGAGCTGGTATCCGAAACTGCGCAGGGAACCCTGCTTTCGCGATCCGCTCGCCAACCCGAAGATCGCCTACCTCAAGCGGGAAACGGCCCGCCGCATCAAAACCGGCAAGGTCGTGATCGCAAGCGGCATCTACGCCGCTGGCATCACCCGTGAGCTGGAAGAGGCGTGCGAAGACGATGACATCCATGAGATCGCGGCGCTTTTCGAAGAGTGGTTTCCCGGAAAGGTGCTGCGCATCGACGGGGCCATGAACCGGAACGGAAACGGGACCCGCGAGGAGGTGCAGGAACGCTGGCGGAACGATTCTGATGCCCGCATCCTCATCGCCTCCGTGCCCGCGAGTTCGGAAAGCCTCAACTTTTCGCTGAAGCGGAAGCGGGGCAAGGTCGAGCGGATGACGATCTTCTACCTGAGCCTGCCATGGAAGCCCACGCAGTACCTGCAGTTCAACGGACGGTTTCGCCGTCCGGGGTCCGAGGTGCCGCTTGAGGTCTATACGCTCATCGTTGAAGGAACGGCCGATGAGGCACTCCTGGAACTCAACGAGCGGAAATGGCGCAACTTCCTGATCGGCGTGCACGGCATCCCCTTGCAGTTCGATGAAGAAGAAGCGCTGAACCGCACGACGTTCCGGAAGATCGTGGCAACGCCCGGCCAGTGGCTCCGCGACGCGTTCATGCGCATGATGGGCATGGGCGAGGCGCGCATCCAGGCCTTCCTCAAGGGCAAGTTCAAGGATCTTCCGGTGGCTCAAACCATGGCCGAGTACTACCTCGAAACCGAGGAGTACGGCACGGCCGGGCACGTTTCGCGCGTGCTCGTTCCCATGCTTCGGCTTTGGAAGGATCGCGGCATCATCTCGGATTGGGAACGGGTGCTTGATGCGGGTTCCGGCCCGCTCATGTTGGAGCGGAAGCTGAGTGCTCCGCTCCACGCCCTGGATATCAATCCCTTGATGATTCGAATCGGGAGCACGCATTCCGCCCTGAAGGGGAAGAATGCGATCGTTGGCCGGGCCTCGCACATGCCTAAGAAGTGGGACGGACATTTTTCGTTCGTTGTCGCTTCACTCCTGCTCGACCTCACTCGCAAGGGTGCGGGCAAGCGCGGGAAGGGGCAGGCGTCCGAGCGTGTTCAGGTACTCCTGGAGCTCCATCGCGTGCTGTCCTATGGCGGCCTTGTGTGGATGACTATGCAGGATCATTGTTTCGACAATGAGAGCCTGGATGCGTTCGTGTCCGCGATGGAGTCATACGGCTTTGAACCGGTGGCTCCGTGGACGAACCGCATCGTGGCGACGGATCACAAGAGCCATGCGTTCGGGTTCTGGTCCGTTCTGCTCCGAAAGGTCGCCGAGCCGGAGGAGCAGCTGCCCTGTCCGGTGTTCCTGTACGAGCAGCCGCGCAAGGGTACGCCTCGGAGGAGAGGGAAGGGGAAAGCGAAGGTTCCGACCGAGCAGCCCCAGCCCGTTCTGCTCCGTCACGAGCAGTTCGCGATCTGCGAGCGCAACGGCGAACTGGTGGCCACGGACACGGCCGCCAAACAGCTGTCCGCGCTCTGGGTCAATCCCACGGAACTCTACCGCGTGATTGCGGGACGGTTCGGCATCGCGAAGTCGAAGAAGGCGGATGCACTGCTGAAGTCGCAGCTCATCCGTCACAAGCCGCAGTCTCTGAATCAGATGAAGGCGATCTGGCGGCGGATTCGAGAGGCGCCCGGCGTCCCGAGAATCAGCTGGTCCGATCTCGCGGCACTGCTCCGCCCGATCCTCGCAAAACGATGACTGTTCTTTCTTGGCTTAGCCGCCCCCGGGTTTTCCTTGGGGCGGCTTTCTTATTGCTTGACATTTCCTCCATATTCCTATACGTTTCCTCCTCGCTCATCGACAACCAAACAAGGAGAACAACGATGAACAAGCAGTCCAACGGCGGCCCCGTTGGGCCGCAGAAGCAGAATGTCACCCGATCCGACCTCCGTCGGCACTCGCTAACGCTCTACCGCGCACTTCAGCGCAAGCATCCGAGTCTCACGTCCGAACAATTCTGGAAAGCGATTCAGGATTACTGGACGCGCGACGACCTCAACCGCGCGGCAATATCCTACGCCAAGACGAACAGACCCACTGCTTTCACCAAGCTCATCGCCAAGGCATCGGAAGTCCTGCCCCAAGCCGGACCTGACGGCTTCTTTGAGGCTGACGGGGAGAGATGGGGGATGGTCATACCTCTGTCGCGAAGACTTGAGCTTTCTATAAGTGAGATCTCCAGTCGTCTTAGCTGCTTTCGTTCGCGAGAGGGCAGATGTTACGGAAGTTACCGAACACTGACATTCTATGCTTTGAGAGATGTGAAAAAAGTTTGCGCAGACCTGCTTAAGGCGATTCCGCAGGCCGGACCTGATGGCTTCTTCGACGCTGACGGGGAGAAGTGGGGGTCGAAGAAGGCTCTCGCTAGGAAGCTAGGGCATCACAAAAAAACAATTTTTAAGCGAATTGATGGAACATGTCGTTCGCGTAAAGGTAAGAATGTTCATGGTTACAGATGTACCTTTTATGCCCTATTAGACATCCAACGAGTATGTGCGGATGTGGGGGCAAAGTCCAAAGAGGAAGAGCGAAGAAAGCCCGCAAGGCGTTTCGAAAGTGAGGCGTTAAACATAAAAGCGTTAGCGTCAAAATCTATCGGCAACCCCTCATTCGTTTCCAAGGGCTTCTTTAAAGCGAACAGGCAGGTTTGGGGGACGGTGAAAGTCTTCAGAAGAGAATTGAAGCTGTCTAGGACGACGATCATTCGTCGTATCGATAAAACTTGCCGTACACGCCAAGGTAGGAATGCTCGTAATCGCCCATGCACCTTTTATGCACTTTCAGATATTTTGCGCGTTTGTGACGATGTGCGTGAGTTTTCTTGGAAGCGAGGCCACCCTCCTCGTAAAAATATTCATCTTAAAAAGAAATGACCCGCACGGGGTTCTCTCTCGTGCGGGTTTTGCTTTGCATGCCTTGACATTTCTCCCTTTTTCCGATACGTTTTTCCTTCGCTCATCGACAACCAAACAAGGAGAAACAACCATGAGCAAGCAGTCCAACGGCGGCCCCGTTGGGCCGCAGAAACAAACAGTTACGCGATCCGACCTCCGTCGGCATTCACCGGTGCTCTACCGCGCGCTTCGGGCGCTTCAGCGCAAGCATCCGAGTCTCACGTCCGAGCAATTCTGGAAGATGATCCAGGATCACTGGACACGTGAGCATCTCAACCGCGCGGCAACATCCTACGCCAAGACGAACAGACTCACCGCCTTCACCAAGCTCATCATTAAAGCTACAGAGCCTCTTCCAAGGGCGGGGGCTGATGGGTGTTTTGAAGCTGATGGTGAGGTGTGGATGACGAGGTGGTCGATAGCGAAAAAGACCGGAATTACCGCGCCTACGGTCGCTCG
Source organism: uncultured Gammaproteobacteria bacterium (assembly GCA_964392485.1). Lineage (GTDB taxonomy): Bacteria > Patescibacteriota > Patescibacteriia > 2-12-FULL-60-25 > 2-12-FULL-60-25 > 2-12-FULL-60-25. The sequence goes on from CAYMPS010000004.1 coordinate 25,697, forward strand.
CTACGTTGCTTTT
>CAYMPS010000005.1:0-9151 GCA_964392485.1 uncultured Gammaproteobacteria bacterium
CATTGGCGTTTTGTCGGGGACCGTCATCGTGCGGTAGGGGCATGGCGCGCCATGCCCCTACCGGATGTTTCCGTTTGTCAGGCGGTTCGAGTCTTGTTGGATTTCGAAAATTTTTTCGAATCCGTTCAATTCCATGCATCTATGGCGGATGCGGTCGAATGATTGTTTTCTTTCCCGGGCGCATATCGTCACGAAATAATGTCCCGCGTTTGAATAATCAAATTCCGGCAGGCATCCTGTGCATAATAAACACCCCCGCAGATCCGAGACGGTTCTGCGGGGGGTTCGTTAAGGAGCGAGAGCTGTTCCTGCGGCGCGCGACGCTACTTCTTCTTTGACGTCGATCCGGAATATCGCGGAGGTTTCCTGACCTTGGGATCCGGATTCGGCGTAACCACGGACGCCGCTCCAATGCTTTGGAGGTCTTCGAGAACGGCTCCTGCGAGCTCGTCGCCCTTTGCTTTCCTCAGACCGAGAACGAGCGACTTGGCGAGCACACTCGTCTTCTCTCGATGGAGATCAATAAGTCCTCTTCTTCCGTACTCCTTCGGATTGACCTCTTTGAGCGCGCGAATGATGACGTCTTTGAGCGCGGTCGCTTCCGTCACGCCGCCGAGTCTGTATCTTGCGTTGCGTAGGCGATTGATCACGGATGCTGTCACCAGATCCGCATTCGAGGACATGCTGCCGGAAGACGAGGGAGTGCTATCCCGTTTCGCCGCGTTGCGCGCGCGTTCGAACGCGCCGTTTTCGATCTGCGGGGCGTCGCTCCCGAATTGAGTTTCAACGACGACCGTAGCATCATCGCCCTCATCATCCGCATCCATGAGTTCGTCCTCGGAAACGAATGCCTCGCCTTCCTCGACGGTGACTTCCGTATCCGGACCATCCCGGCTTTCCGCAGTTGCCTGCGCCACGGCGGCTTCGATGGATTCAGCCGCATCGGTTTTGTCACCGCCCGCTACGTCCTCCACGTCGTCGTCCGCGAGCAGAGTATCGTCGCCTCGGACATCTTCGGACACCACTTCCGGTGGATCGCTTTCGCTGATCACGCCTTCGGCGAGTGACGCGGGATCCCATCCTGCGTCCGGCGGTTGAGACGTTTGTCCCGAAGCGGATGCGAACCCCTGCTTCACCGCAATTTCCGGAACCACGATGACTTCCCACACGTCTTTGGTTGAAACGTGCTCGACGAGCTCACCAAGAGGAATCGTTTCGAGGAAGAGTTCCGGCGTGAACGGTGCTTCGATTTCCAACGCCTTGCGGACCACCTCCATCAAATGCTCGGACTGGAACGTGTTTGATACGTCTCCAAACATAATCGGATTGACGATCTGATCATGCGTCAGGAGACCGTGCCGGAGCGCCTTGGCCAGAACGAACGCGACGAGCCCGTGCCGATGTCGCTCGTTCAGCTCAACGAGCTGCTCCATGGGCGCTTCGGACTCGAGCCAGAACGGGTTTTCCGTGAGGAGCGCCCAGAGCGCTTCGTTTGACAGAAAGCGTATGCGGTCATCCTCCCCGAAGTGTTCCAGGATGAGGTCCGGCGTTGCCACCTCTTCTTCCAGTGCGAGCTCAAGGTCTACGCCTGCGCTTTCAGCAGTCTTCTTGAGCGCCAATCGTTCCTTAATCCCGGTTGTTGGACAAAGGATTCTCGCGCGTAGCTCCGGTTCATCAGCCAGGCTTTTCATGATTAAGGCGGGCGGAAAGCGCCTGATGAAATCTTCCGCAGTCTGTTCGCCCGTTGCCAGAACTTCTTCCATGAGTTCTGCCAGGAAGCGTTCGCGCCCCTCTTCGAGTTTGGACTCGAACAGCTCTCTTTGCTCGGCCGCCGCGTCTTCGTCCCTGTTCGCCAGTCTTGTTCCTTCGTCTCCCATCATGGCTCCGTCTCCTTTTTTCAGGTTGTTGAACAGCTCTCTTTTATTAAGAAAGAACGTGCACTGATCTTTGCCTGATTTCATCGGATTTGTCAATGCAATGGAAAAGAGATCGGAAATAAAAAAGGAGATCCGAATGGCGGCGGACCTCCCCATTTGCCGTTTTATCCTATCCTTTCCGCTTTATCGCCCTCACCGCCGCATTCACGATATCCGCGGCTTTCATGCCGTACTTCTTGAGGAGTTCATCCGGGGTTCCGGATTCGCCGAAGCTGTCCGGCATGCCCACGGCTTCAATCGGAACCGGACGGAGCCTCCCGAGCGTTTCGCTTACAACGCCGTTTAGACCTCCTGCGATTTGATGCTCTTCCACCGTTACGCAGCACCCGGTTTTATTTACGCTCTCGACGAGCGTCGCTCCATCGAAGGGCTTAATCGTATGGCAGTTGATGACTTCGGCGGATATCTTTTTCTTTTTCAATTCCTGCGCCGCGAGGAGCGCTTCGTGGAGCAACGGGCCGCAGGCCGCGATGGTCACATCGGTTCCTTCCGCACACACATAATTTTTTCCTATCACGAACGGCGTTTTGGACGTAGTGATGACGGGTGTCTTATTTCGCGTAAACCGGAAGTATGCCGGGCCCTTCATCTTTGCGAGCGCGATCGTGCACTTCCTCGTCTCCTCGTAGTCGCAGGGGACGACGACGGTCAGGTTCGGGAGCACGCGCGTGATGGCGATATCCTCAAGCGCTTGGTGCGTGGCGCCGTCCGGCCCCACGGAAATGCCGGCGTGCGCACCGGCGATTTTTACGTTCGCATTCGCGTAGCACACGGACACGCGAAGCTGATCCCAGCTCCTGCCGGGCACGAACACGGCGTAGCTCGAGACGAACGGGATCTTTCCCGCGAGCGCGAGCCCCGCAGCCACGCCCATCATGTTCTGTTCCGCGACCCCGCATTCAATGAAGCGTTCGGGGAAGTGCTCCCGGAACAGGTGCGTGCGCGTGGACTCCGCGAGATCGCCGGTCAGGACCACGACATCCGGATTTTTTAAACCACACACAACCACGCCGTCACCGTATCCATTCCGGGTCGGGATGCGCTCCACGTCTTTATCGAAGAGCTTTGGGTTCAGGGGAATCATTTCGCATTTCGTATTTCGCATTGCGTATTGTCATCTCGAATGTTCGACATAAGAAATGCGCAATTCGCCATGCGTAATTCGCAATCTATTTTTTCATTTTCTTCATGATCCGTTTCACGAGTTTCCATCCGACCCAGAGCACCAGGGCCGTGAAGGCCGCGACCGGGATCAAGAGTCCGATCACGCCGATGACGAATTGGATCAGGAAGTCTACGAACCCCTGGAGTCCGAGGATGAGATTACGGACGGACTGTTTTACAACCTCGAACGGTCTCCATGTCTCCGTCGGTAATTCGATGCGTGTTTCTTCGGTCAGCGTGAGCTGGAGCGTGGCGAGGTCCGTTCGGTTTTCCAGGTAGCGCTTCCTCGCCTCAAACCGCTCGATGCGGCCGCGCACTTCCGCGAGCTGGCGCGTGACCATGAGCACCTCTTCGATGGAGCCGGAGCGGTTCAGGATGGCGCGATACGACTCTTCTTCCGCCTGTGCGTTCCTCAGATTCGCTTCGAGATCGATAAACTCCGTTGTCACGTCCTGCCCGCCGGTGGATTCATGCAGAACGAGCGTCGCAAACCCCTTCAGTTCTCCGATGATCCCCTCGAACGATTCCACGGGTACGCGGAGGGTCATGTGCGCGGTGCGCGGGCCTTCTCCCGAATCGCTGATGGAGGATGATTCAACGAAGCCGCTCTTTCCGCTCACGAGCGTATTGACGCTATCCATTGTTTCGGATGCATCTTCCACGCGCAGTCGGAGGTCTCCGTTTTTAATGATGCGCGGGGTAACGCTCTCTCCGTCGAGATCAACGGCAGCGGATCCGCCGGCCATGGGAGGCATGGATGGCGAGGGGGCTGATGCCATTTCTTTCATCATTTCACCGCCGTCTTCATCCATCATGAGCATGTCCATGGCAGCGGTGCGGTTGCCGGCAACGTCCGCAGATCCGGATGAAACGCCAAACGTCTGTTTTTGAGCGCCTTCTCCTTCACGAATATCGGTGAAGATGCCATTGAGTATTGAAAGGATGATGAGTCCCGCGATCACTGCGAGGGTGATAACGAGCCATTTTGGAAGATGTCGTTTTTTCATATAAATGTAAATGGGGTTAGATGTTGGATTGTTAGAGTTTAGAGTTAACGAGTCGACTCATTCGCCCGATGGCTCTGGGCTGCGAGCGGCTGATTTCCGGTTATTCCTTCAGATGCGCTGCTCGCTGCCGGCTTCCATGGCTATTCGTGTTCGCTCTTAATATGGCCCCGAAGCGTCCGCAAGTCGTGCAGGGCTTCTTTGGCCTCGTCTTTGTCCGGCGTCTTTCCGTGCCACTCGTACTTCCATTCCATGAAATCCACGCCTTTCCCGGGGATCGTGTGGCAGATGATGGCTGTGGGATTCTCGTAGATGGCCCGGGACTTCCTCGCCGCGGCAACGATGTCTCTGATGTTGTGGCCATCCACTTCGATGACGCTCCAGTTGAAGGATCGGAGTTTGGCATCAAGCGGTTCGAGGGGCATAACGTCTTCCGTGTACCCGTCTATCTGAATGTTGTTTCGATCGATGAACACGGTCAGTTCGCGCAGATCGAGTTTTGCGGCAAGCATGAACGCTTCCCACGTCTGTCCTTCATCCAGTTCCCCGTCGCCCATGAGGCAGTACGTGTGAAAGGTGGGGAGCCTGTCTTTCTTCTTTCGCTTCAGATTTCTCTTCTCGTTCATGCGCGATGCAAGGGCGAACCCAACGGCCTGAGAGATCCCTTGACCCAATGGTCCGCCGCAGGTTTCAATCGGCACTTTTGGCCAAAAGTGATTGGTTGAATGTCCCTGGAGCGGGGAGCCGAGCTTGCGGAGCTTGAAGAGATCTCGTTTGGGGAAGTATCCGCGCTCCGCGAGCGTGGCGTAGAGCACCGGACAGATATGTGCGTTCGAGAGCACGATGCGGTCTCGATCAGCCTCTCTTCTCGTCTCGGGCGTGATATTCGCAATCTCGAAGTAGAGCGCCGTAAACACGTCCGCCATATCCAGAGGGCCCGCGCTGTGTCCGGAGCCTGCGGCGAAAAGCATCTCGATAATACTCTGCCGAATTTCATTCGCAATGAGCCAAAGCTGCTTCGTTGAGTATGATTTTCGTTTGCCCCTCATAATCATTTGTATTGTAGCAGGGGATGACTTTAGATGCATCTTTTATTTTATACGACCAAAGGGGGTAAAGGTAGCAATATTCCGATTTCTTTCTTTCATTAAAAAAGCCCGGCCTTGCGGCCGAGCTTTTTATCATCGGACTTTTTAGTCAACGACGTTGATGACTCCCGTCATCGTTGGATAGATGGAGCTGCTGTAGTTGTAGCTCCCGGCCGAGCTGAACACGTGAGAGTATTCCTCATCCGTGGACAGAATGCCGGAGCTGAAGCCGTCGCTAACCACGCTGTGATCCGTGATATCGCGGTTCACCCATGTGACGCGCGTTCCTTTCTTCACCGTGAGTGTGAGCGGAACGAAGCCGTTCGTTTCCGTTCCGATGGAAACGGTGGCAATCGTATCATCGAACGATTTATCCTGCATGATCGTTACCGTTGCCGTCTTTACGGCGTCCGCATAGTATTGGCTGGAGTTTTCGATCGCGGTTCACAATTTGTAGTTCGAGAAGAATGCATCGGGAACATCGTCGATCTGATCACTCCAGTTCGCGCCGAAGAGCGTTTCGGCCATCTCCTGGCTCGCAACGTGGCGTAGGATACCTCCGCGCTCAACCGCGTACGTGCGCGGATCCGTGGTGATTTTTACCATTTTGTACCCCGGTCGGTACGTGACATTACTGCGGCCCAACGGGAGCGTGGCACAGCGTCCGTCGCTGATCGTCTTTACCGTGGAAAAATCCACGTACCACGTGAAGTACGTCTTCTCGTTCGGGAACACGTAACGCTTCCCGTCCGGACCGAAGTAGTAGACGGCCTGCGTCGACTCGCATTTTAAGAGGTCGCCCGGGCTGATCGCCTCGGTATCAACGACAGCCGCCGCTGCAGCCATGGGCATCATGGATGCCGCGAAGGTCGCGAGCGCCGCGATGGTGGAAATGACTCGTTCTTTCATATATGAATATTAATGAATAAGGAGGTGAGTTAGTTAGCTATTAGCCGTTAGCTTTTAGCCGTTAGGCCGCTTTCAAGCATTTTGCTCGATGCGGATCTTAAGGGCTAATGGCCAACAGCCAACGGCTATTATGATGCCTTTGTTATTTGAAATCGTCAACGGACAATTATTTGATCGTGATGGATGCCGCGTCGGTCATCGTCCGTGCGAGGCCGGTCAGGTCTTCCGCTTTCGCGTCGAAGGTGATCACGCTTCCGCTCGGCAAAGCGAATGGTCCCACGTCAACGGTGCAAGGAGCCGCTCCATAACAATGCTTGAGGACTTCTCCGTCTTTAATGAGCTCCGTGTATCCGATGCCGTCGTCATCACTCGCCGTCACCGTCACGTCAATCGTCATCGTGGGAAGAATTTCGTCCTGGCCCACGGTCACGGTAATGCGCGGAGAGTCGTTTTCCGCGATCGTAATGGTTTTTGACGCGCTTTGATACCACAGGTGGGCGGGTGTCTCGACCTTCGCGAACACCTCGTGCGTGGATCCGAGATCGCCCTGGATATAGTCGTCGTACCTGCAGGTCGTCGGATTTGACGGACAGACTTTTTTGGCCTGGCCGTCAATGAAGATTTGGATTTGCCGCGCATTCAGTCCGGCTTCCATCTGAACTTTAATCGCGGCGGGTTGGATCGGCTTTACCGTTTCGCGTTCGAGGATGACGTTGATCGACGCATGCGGCTGGATGCTGACGACGGCGACGTTCGCTGTCGCCTCGTATGTTTCGCCGTTCATCGTTTGGAGCCTGGCGACGATCGCGTATGACGATGTCGTATCGACGAGCGGAACCGTCCAGTCTGTTGCGCACGTCTTGGACCCGGAACAGGATTCGACCAATCCTCCGTTAATGAGAATATCGAGCCTGTCGACCGTTCCCGCGTAGTCCGTTCTCGCGAGCAAGCTGATCGCTTCATTGGCCTGCACTTCCATTTTGCTTGGCGTGATCGTCACGACGGCTTCCGATTCCAAGGGTGAGATCGTTACGTTGTAGATCCTTCGCTCGATGGGATCCACACCTTCTTCCCATGCCCTTCGATAATTCAGGGTCAGTTCCGTCGTACCCTGTCGAAGCGCCTTGAAAACGAATTCCTCGCTTCCCCCCGCGCCCACGAGATCCGTATCCGGTCCGATGTATGCGGAGCTCACGAGCTCCAGGAAAGATTCGTCATAGTCCGTCTCCCAGGCGTAGCCGGTTGTCCCATTCGAATCCAAAGTAACGGTGAACGTATCGCCCACGGTTTTCTCAATCGATTCGGTCGTGATGTTGATATTTGATTCGATGGTATCCGCGATCGTCGCGTGCGCGTCGCGAAGCGCGTTCGGCGCGTAGTCATCCGCTGCACCGATCGCATCACCTGTTTCGTAGTCAACGAAGAACGCATCCGGAATATCGTCGACCATGCCGGCCCAGTCTTCCCCATAGAGTGCGGATGCGAGCGCTTCCGTTCCCACCCATCGTAACGATCGGTTTCCCCCCACGGCGTAGACCTTCGGATCCGTGGTGATTTTTATCATGCGTACCCCCGGCCGATACGTGACGTTTCCTCCGATCGTAATGACGGCCAGTTCCTCATCCGTAATCGTTTTTATGTTCGAGAAATCGTCGTACCACGTGAAGTACGTTTTTTCGTTCGGGAACACGAGTCTGGTTCCGTCCGAATGGTAGTAGTAGACGGCCGGGCCGGATGCCTTGATGAGGTCTCCGGGATTGATGGTTGCCGCGCGAATTCCGCCGAGCGGCATGAGCATGGTCGCCACTGAAACAAGGGAGATGATGAAACGTTTCATATGCCTCTATAGTACAGGGAAATGGGGCAGGGTGCTACAGGGGGGGTCTGTGGTCTATCGTCTGTTGTCATCTTCTGTATATATTTACGAACAGAGAAATCGTGGACCGCTGGCAATGGGCAAAAAAGAACCGGCTCGCGTGATGGCGCGAGCCGGAAGGGAGCATGGGGAGTCGGGATGGTCAGAGGAGGTCCAAGATTTCCAGGACTTTCGCGGGGATGTCCCTTTTGGATTCCACGGCCATGTCGCACCCATGGTGGAGCTGAAGTTCCCGCATGTCCGGGTGAGTTGAGGCGGCGATGATCGTTCCCGAAAACGTTGGCCGTATTTCGCGCAAGAACGGCAAGCTGTCCTCGCGGCTCTCTGGATCGAGAAAACCATCCAGAGTGATGAGGTGAATCCGTTTGCCGTGCTCGTTGAAGACTTCGTGCGCCTGCGCCAAGGAGGAGGCTGTGAGTACTTCCACCTTCTCACCCAACCATTCTTTGTATATTGATACGAGCCTCGGGTCATCTTCAACGATCAAAATAGTCGGTTTTTGCACGTCGCTCATTCATTTCTCCTGTTTAGGTGAAAGGCCAAGGAGACGGTATACCATGCATTGAGCGTCCCGTCAATGCTTTAAGGCGTTTTCCGCAATTGCGTGCAGCGATTCTATTTTTTTCAGTGGAGACTTGGATTTGAAAATAGCGCTCGCCGCATTCAATCGGGTCACGCCCGCCCGTACGAGGTCGGGAATCGTTTTTTCGTTCACGCCCATGTCGAATCCGATGGGGAGCTTCGGATGCTGTTTGCGAAGCACCTTGACCGTCTCAAGCGTCTTTCGGTTCAAACGCTGGCCGCTCTTTCCGGGCTTTCCGCCCATGACGAGCACCATGTCGATCTTCTTGATAAAAGGAGAGATTTTTTTAAGCGGCGTTCCGGGGGAGATCGCAATCCCGACTTCGAGCTTGTGCCGTCTGGCCGTACGGATCAGATGTCCGAGCTTCTGCGCGGTCTCGGCGTGGAAGATGACGCGTTTGAGTCCCCGAACCTTCAGCCAGTGATTCATGACGGCGATCGGATCATTCACCATGAGATGGAGCTCGTATTGCAGGTTTTTCTTCCACGCCGCGACCTTCACCGCATCGTGCCACGTCTCATTTTTCACGAACGCCCCGTCCATCACGTCGATCTGAACCATCCGAACGTACGGCTCAATCAACGTGAGCC
>CAYMPS010000005.1:9251-25447 GCA_964392485.1 uncultured Gammaproteobacteria bacterium
GGCATCTTGGACGCTTTCGTTTTCATGAACACGCGAACCATGCCCATGGCCATGGCGAGCGTGGTCTTCCATCCGCTCAGTGCCAAAATATTTACATCAGCATCGATCCGCGCACGCTCTATCTCTCTCGCGTTATGTCCCAACACGGCGCGCGCGCCTTTGATGCGGTTCGCGGCAATCGTCATGCCGACCCCGCTCCCGCAGATCAGAATTCCGGGCTTCTTCGTCTTCGCGACACGGCGTGCGACTTTCGCGCCGATCAACGGGTAGTCATCGCCCTTTTTGAATTGCGGCGTTACGTCCTCGACGGCGTACGTCAACCGTTCAAGCTCGTTCTTGAGCTTCTCTTTGAGCTTGAACCCCGCGTGGTCCGCGCCGATAATGATTGTTTTCATAAGTGTTGTTAGGATACCATCTTCTCCCACAGCTTCATAAAAGAAAGACGCCCGCAGGGTCGGGCGTCTCGGATGAGGAGGGGGGGTGGTCTTTCGACGGAAGGTTATTGGTCGGCTTCGGCCGGTGTCGCGATCGCGGCATTTGCGGTCTCTCGATCCCTCGTACTGTCCTCCGCGAGTACGGCTTCTATCAACGCGATGTCCCGGTTGAAAATGGAAATGAATTTTTCGAGCAACTCGATCTTGAGTTCGGCGATCTTCTGTTCGTTTTGACCGCTGGCAATGATCTCTTCGTAAGAAGAGCCCGGGAAGCGTTCGCAGACGAATTCGCGAAGCTTTTTGTCAACGACCGCATCAACGTCGGCGCGTTCCGTCACAAGCTCCTCAAGGAGTGTTTGCAAATCTTGTGTTTTGAGCATTCCGCCCCCTTTCGTCGATTTTGTTGAGGTCCGTAATAAAAACGTAGCACTCCGTTTTTATTTATGCCAGTAATGCCGGATGGAGCAACGGCGGGACGGTTGAGGTTTGGAAATATAGGGATAAGAAGGAACGCTCTCCGGGGAGAGCGTTCGAGTCAGGAGTTGAGTGATGCGATGAATGCTTCTTTTGCGTCCCATTCCGCTTTGAGCCATGCTTTGACGTCAGCGCGGACAACGTCTGCATCGACGACGCGGGCTCGGATGAAGAGCGTTTGTCGATCGCTCGGAACTCCGCGCGGATGTTGGCAGAGCGTGAGCGAACAGATCGGATAGTCCGGCATGATTTCGAGAAGTTTTCTGACCATGCCTCGCTTTGGCGGGAGCACGTGTTTATAAGCAGATTCCGGATCCGGCCCATTGAATCGCGTGCCTTCAGCGAACAGAATGAAATTTGCACGTTCATCATACGCCGCCTTTGCACTTGCGCTCACGGCATTAAGGTCTTCGCGCATGTTTCGTCGATCGCGCGAAATGAATGCGCAACCGGCTTTTTCGCACGATCGTCCGATGAACGGCCACTTTCGTATCTCTTTCTTTACGACCCAACGGATGTCGTTCTGATCCCAGATGCGCAGGAACCAGGCGATCGTCGGAATATCCAGTGCGTCTTGGTGATTTGAGATAACGAGCGCAGGGCTTTCCATCAGCCGCCTTGCGTCATCATCTTCGATGTTCCAGTCAACGGGCATTTTTGCGCAGGCGCGAACCGCTCGAAACGTCATCGAAGTCCAGTAAGATTGGCTCTCGGATGCTCGAATACGGAGCCACTCCTCGTCTCGTCTTCGCGCAGCCGCTTGAAGTTCAATCAAACTCAGCCTTACTCCCAATAGCATGGCTGTGATGCCGACGGACGCCGCGGCCATGAATCTACTTGTCGGATCTTGGATGTGAAGGGACATGCATTCCTCCTTTGCGTGCGGGAATCGTACGGAGACGTTAACAGAATGGCGGGGGAAGGCAATGGGATAACGATATCTCCGCTGTTAAATTATTTATAATCTCCCTCAAACAGCGATGTTATCAATTCAACAATTCAACCATTTAGCAATGGAACCATGGAACCATGGAGCAATGGAGCGATTCTGCTCCGCCTTGACCGACTGCGTGATCTATCGCATGATTCTTGCACGAATATGGCATCAACCTCACCTGACGCAGAACAGAAGAAAACGCCCGCCGGACGGCCGACGTTTCCGGACATGGAGCTGGAAACGCTGGAATACTGGAAGCGCAAAAAGATCTTCGAGCGGTCCGTGGAAGAGCGGCCGGAATCGAAGCTGTTCGTATTCTACGACGGACCCCCGTTTGCCACCGGGCTTCCGCACTATGGCCATCTGCTCCAGAGCATCATTAAAGACGTCATTCCGCGGTATAAGACCATGCAGGGATTCCGTGTGACGCGTCGCTGGGGATGGGACTGCCACGGGCTGCCGATTGAAAGCCTCATCGAGAAGGAAGAGAGCCTTACGACGCACGAAGAGCTCTGCGCGTTCGGCGTGGAGAAATTCACGGACAGCTGCCGGACGTCCGTGCTTCGATACGTGGGAGAGTGGAAGAAATACATTGAGCGGATGGGACGCTGGGTGGATATGGAGAATGCGTACCTCACACTGGATGAAGGCTACATCGAGAGCGTTTGGTGGGTGTTCGCCGAGCTCGTGAAGAAAGGATACATCTATAAGGATCGGCGCGTATCCCTCTATTCGCCTCGCCGCGCCACGCCGCTTGCGAATTTTGAAATCGCCATGGATAACTCATACGTGGACCACGAGGATCCGGCGATCACGATCAAATTCAAAGTGAAAGATAAAGAGGATTCCTACCTTCTCGCATGGACGACCACGCCCTGGACGCTCATTTCGAACGTGGCGCTCGCCGTTCACCCGAACCTCATCTACGTTACCGTAAAGCTGAGGGATACCGGAGAGATCGTTACATTCGCCGAATCTCGGATGAACGAAGTCCTCAAGCAGTTCTATCCGTTGGACGATGCGAATGATCCGCATCCGGACAAGGCCATGCCGTTCGAGATCGTGGAGCGCCACCGAGGCGAAGAGCTGCAGGGGATCAAGTACGAACCGCTCTATACGTTCTATCCCGTGGAGGTCGGGTATCACGTGATCACGGCGGATTACGTGAGTGATGAAGACGGAACCGGAATCGTGCACATTGCGCCGGCGTACGGTGAGGAAGATTTTGAGGTCGGAAAACGGCATAACCTCACGTTCGTCGAAGCGCTGGATGAACAGGGCCGCTTTATGCGCGAAGTGGAGCCTTGGGCGGGCATGGAGTATGCGGAAGCAAACAACCCGATCATGGAAGATCTCGAATCGCGCAAGCTCCTCTATCGAAAAGAGACGATTGTTCACAGCGTGCCCGTTGATCCGCGAAGCAAGGACCTCCTCATCTTCCGCGCCCAACCCGCATGGTTCGTGAACATCACAAAGCTAAAGCCGAAGCTTTTGGAGACCGCCAAGAAAATTCATTGGCACCCCTCGCATTTCAAAGAAGGGCGTTTCGGCAAAGGACTCGAGACATCGCCGGACTGGAATATCTCGCGGACGCGTTTTTGGGGCGCCCCGCTCCCGGTATGGGAGTGCGAAACGTGCCCGGAGCGCACGATCGTGAGCTCCGTCAAAGAGCTGCGCGCAAAATCAACGCCGGACTCGTTCCCAAAGAATTTGGACCTCCATCGCCCATCCATCGATGAGGTGAAGTTCGTCTGCCCGAACTGCGGGGGCGTCATGCGCCGCATCCCCGAGGTCTTCGACTGTTGGTTTGAGTCCGGATCCATGCCCTACGCCTCCGAGCACTACCCGTTCGAGCATCGCGATCGGTTCGAGCAGCATTTTCCGGCGGACTTCATCGGCGAAGCGCAGGATCAAACCCGCGGCTGGTTCCAGCGCCTGCACATTCTCGCGACCGCCCTCATGGGCAAGCCGGCGTTTAAGGATGTGATCGTGACGGGCATGGTGCTGAACGAGCAGGGAAAGAAGATGTCCAAGCGCGACAAGAACTATGCGGATACGTGGACCATCATCGAAGCATACGGCGCGGACGCGCTCCGCTTGTACATGCTCTCTTCCCCGGTTGTCGTGGGAGAACAGTTGAATTTTTCCGAACGAGAAATCGATGAGGTTTCCCGAAAAATTCTGAACCTCGTTTGGAACGTGACGGTATTCTACAAAACGTATGGCGGGGACGACCGCATTGAGCTCTCAAAGCCGCGGAGCGCGCACGTGCTCGACCGCTGGATTCTCGCACGGCTCCATGCGGTCATTCAGGAAGTAACGACGGCATACGAAACGTACGACGTCATCGAGACCGTTCGTCCACTCAGGGCGTTCATCGACGATCTTTCCACGTGGTGGCTCCGGCGGTCCCGGAATCGCATCCGCGGAGAGGATGCGTACGAACGACTGGATGCGCTCAAAACCCTTCGGGAGGTGTTGCTGGATCTTTCCGCGCTCCTCGCGCCGGCCGCTCCGTTCATCGCCGAACGGATCTATCGGGACATGGAAGGACTCAAAGCATCCGTGCATCTTGAGCGCTGGCCGAAAGAAGACATGCGCCTCATCGACGTACGCCTCATCGAAGATATGGCTTGGGTGCGGAACGCGGTTTCCATCGGACTTGAACAGCGCGCGGTTGTAAAAATCCCCATTCGACAAGTGCTCGCGAGTGCGACGGTTCGCATGAAGGGCGCGGCGGATATTGAGCGATTGAGCAACAAGCTCGATTTGTTGGAACTCATTCGCGAAGAATTGAACGTCGAAGCGGTAAAGTTCGTGACGAGTGAAGAGGATCAGATCGCGGTGGAACTCGATACCGAGCTCACACCCGTACTGAAAGCGAAGGGGCTTTCGCGCGAACTCATTCGCCACATCATGGCGTATCGAAAAACGCTGGGTCTCCAACCGCAGGATGAGGTGGATATCCGCGTTGCCATTTCGGATGAAACGCTTCGCAATACGATCATCGCACTGCTCGAATCCATGAAATCAAACGTGCGCGCGAAATCCTTTGAGATTCAAGAAACCGTGGAAAAAGGTATTGAAGTGAAGTCAATTAAACTTGACAACGTAGACGTGCATATCCAGATCATGAAGTAAAAAATATAGAGAAAATAGCTTTTTTGGCCAAGAAGGGTTGACAAAAAGGCTATTTTCTGGTATGTTTAGCAGTCTTTTCGCTCTTTTTCAGAGCTGAGGAAGACAAGACCTTTACAAGTTCAGAGCTACATAGACCTCACACCAACGTTAGGAGGGCATATCCATGGATAGCCTACTTCCGGGTATGATCATCATTCACGATGGTCGCGGTCGTTTTCAACTCGATGAAAAAATCGATGAAGGAGGAACGGCAGACATTTGGCTTGCCACGGACCTCAGCGTTCCGCAGGACTCGCCGAAGAGCAAGGTGGTCGTTAAGGCGGTAAGGAGCGATTGCATCAGCAGAGCCGTAACGTCAAAAGATCAAAGGCACTACGCCGAACGGCTCATTGAGCGACTCGAACGCGAGTGCACCTTCCATCGCGAGCTTTCACCGAACAGGAACATTGTCCAATTCCTCGCGAGCGGCAAGTTGCCTTCGGGCAACCCGTACATCGCCATGGAGCACTTGTCCGGAAAACCGCTGCTGTACCTGATTCACAGATCGGCGGCAAAACACGGCATCATGCGCGTACACATGGAGGATGGCAAGCGCTGTGCCGTGCGCATAGATCCTACGGACTGCGATGGAATCATCTCCGAAGAATCCGTCATGGAGGAGAAAGATATCCGTAAGATCTTCGAGGGGGTTCTGAGAGCCCTCGCTCACCTGCATGCGAATGGAGTGACGCATCGGGATCTTAAGCCCGATAACATCATCATCCTCTCCGAACCGAATGATCCCGAGAGCATTGCGGGTGCGAAGATCCTTGATTTCGGTCTCGCGAAGGCTTCCGCGGAAGTCCTCGATCTGTTCAGGGCGGAAAAGCAACTCACCGAGGAAGGCTACGTTCTCGGCACCCCAACCTACATGCCGATAGAGCAGTTCAATGATTGCTCCCAATCCGGTCCTCAGGCGGATGTGTATGCGGCCGGGATCATTCTCTTTGAGGCGATTACCGGTCTAAAGCCGTATACGAACTGTTCGCAGTACCTCCAAGTGTATCAAGCGGTGCAGGAGGCCGTATCGTTCGACCCGGCGAAGTACGTGAGGAACCTTCCTCATGGGCTGCGCGAAGTTGTCATGAAAGCGACGCAGAGGGCAAAAGAGGATCGGTATGCGAACGCATTCGAGATGTTGAATGCATTCCGAAGCGTTCGTTGGCCCAAGTTGAACCTGCGTCCTACGAGTGGCGCAAAGAGCCGGCTGAGCGGACCGAAACGTCCGCCTTTGCCGCCTCGGCCGAAGCCAAAGTCGGATCCTCCGCCTCCGCCCTCTCGGCGAAAGCAGGATCCTCCGGCAGAGCCTTCAGCGCCGGAGTTGGAGGTTATCTCGGAAATCCTGTCGGATCCTTTACTGGAAAGCCAGGAGTCCGTATCGGACGCTTCGACTCCGCTGCCCGCATTTTCAGAAGCGCGGGTTGAGTCGGATCGTCCGTCTCCGCCGCTTGCTCCAAGTCGTCCGCTTCCTCCTTTGAGTCCGCCTCCTCCAAAGAGGATATCGGATCGTCCGTCTCCGCTCCTCGTGCCTCAATCGGGCGGCCTGGTTCGTTCGATCCCGCCTCCACCGCCTCTGCCAAGGATCGGATCGGATCGTCCGTCTCCGCTCCCGCCTCCGGAACCGGCATCTCGGGAATCGAACGGAAGGAGTGGCGGATTCGTCATCGCTGTCGTTGGCTTGGTCGCACTCGTCATCGGCGTTGGCGGCGGATTCTACTACATTCGTCATGATGATGTGTTCTCGCGCATAGGGGCGCACATAGAGGCGGCGCTGTTCGATCAAGAGCCTTCCAAAAAGGAGGTTCCTGTGAGAAAAACCGGAGCGAACAGAACGCCGGAGCGTCTCCCGGTGTTCAATCCCGTGCCGCATAGGAGCGCGCATGTTTACGCTCCGACATCCGCACGCGCTCCCTCATCCTTCGTCATGGACGATTCGGCGCGCGTCCTCTACAGAATGGGCCTAAAGCTCTTCAGGCAGGGGCGGTATGCGACGGCGCTCAAGAAATTTCGATCTGCGGAGAAGATCGACCCGAACAATCCGGAGATCAGCGTAATGATCGCGAAGTGCAATCAACGCATGAGACTCCATCAGAGACGCAAGAGATAGTCCGTACCTTACCTTATCTTTGACACCCGTTTAGCATGTGCTGAACGGGTGTCTTTTTTATGCGGGTGTGCCGGTATGCGCGATCATTAACCCGTACCCCCGCAAGTATTGTGCCCATCGGTTTAAAACGTTAGGCTATGGAGCAAGAGCTATGATCGCCTCTCTCCGCGGAATGGTGCTTGATATCACGCCGACGTCCGTCCTCATTGAGGCGGGAGGCGTTGGGTATCGTGCGTTTGCCACGTCTGCGACGCTCGGCGGCTTGCGGAAGCGGGAAGAGGCGTTTCTGTTTACGTACGACCTCGTTCGAGAAGATGCGCGAGACCTGTACGGATTCCTTTCGCAAGATGAACTCCGGCTCTTTGAGCGTCTGATCGCCGTTTCCGGCGTGGGTCCCAAAGCGGCGCTTGCCGTGCTTTCCATGGGCAGCGCGGACTCGCTCAAGCGAATCATCATGGCGGGAGACCTTACGGCGCTCACCTCCGCGCCCGGCATCGGAAAGAAGATCGCGCAAAAGATCCTCTTGGAACTCAAGGGGCAGATCGTGGAAGAAGGGGACGCGTTCGGTCCCGATCGCGAAGTCATTGACGCTCTCGTCTCTCTGGGATATTCCGCGACCCAGGCAAAGGAGGCGCTCAAAGGAGTTTCCAGAGATGTGACGGACGTATCGGATCGAGTGCGCGAATCACTCAGGAGATTGTCGACGTAATTAATTCATTTAAATAATTTGCGGATTTCGAGCGGCAATCACAGGGCAACCCTTTCAATTCCCAATGAAACTCATCGACGTAAAAGACGACAAGGCATGGGAGGCGTTCGTATCGAGCCAGCCCGGCGCGCAATTCACGCAGTCGAATGCGTGGGGGGCGTTTCGCATCGCGCGCGGCCAAACGGTCAGACGGCTGGCTCTCGTTGATGCGGACGGCAATTGGCTCGCCGCAGCGCTCTTCATCCATTTCCCGAAGCGGATTCTCTGGGGGTACTGGTACGCTCCGCGCGGTCCGGTGTTTCGGCACGATGTTCGATCGAACGCGCATGACGTCCTCCGTCAGTTCTGCGAACAGCTTGAGAAGAAGAAGCTTCCGAAGCCCGCGCTTTTCTGGAGGTGCGAGCCGACGATTGAAGCCAAGCGGGACAGCGAGCCTTTCCCGCCGAGTTTTAAACGGGCGCATGCGTATCAGCCCGCATCCACGTTCATCGTCGATCTCACAAAAGATGAACCGGAACTCCTCAGTCGGATGCACGAGAAGACGCGGTATAACATCCGATTGGCGGAACGGAAGGGCGTTGTCGTACGTACGGCCGAAACGGAGGAGGACGTGCAGGCGTTCATTCGGTTAAACGAACAGACGTCGATCAGAGACAGGTTCGTCTCTCAGCCGTCCGAATACATTCGTGCGACGTACGACTTTTTGCGCGAATACAAGATGTCCGCGATCCGCCTTGCGGAAGCGGACGGCGAGCTCCTCGCCGCGAGCATGGAGGTCCACTACGGCGATACGACGACATACCTCTACGGAGCATCCTCGAACGCGAAGCGGAACGCAATGGCCCCGTATGCGCTGCACTGGGACGCGATCAAATCCGCGAAAGCATCCGGCTTCCGATTCTACGATTTTCACGGCGTGAATCCGGAAGACGCTTCCTCTCCGTACTATAAAGAATCCTGGGAGGGGATTACGCGCTTCAAACTCGGTTGGGGCGGCTACCGCGTACAGTACGTCGGCACGTGGGAGCTCCCAAGGCATCGCTTCCTCTATCGGATCGCACGAACGATAAGCCTATAATCAGCCTATCGTTTATTCGGAATGTTAGTTCAAGTCTTCTGTTTTCGGACGCGTTCAATATGACGGCTCCATGCTGTAAGAGAACATCCCGCAAGCCATTTTAATATTCGTTGATTTTAGCGTATACTTAAGCTTTACTGAGGGGCTTATGCCGAAAAAGGAAAGTGAAAAAAAAGCGGAACCAAAGAAAGAGAAAAAACTCGACTTCACAACGCTCATTGAAGGGAGTATTCAGCAAGCGCGGAAACTGAAAGTCGTGCAGGGCATTGAAGAGCTTGAGAAGGTTACGTCCATCACGCAACTGACGGATCTTATTATCCGCAAGGCGTGGGAGTCCGGAGCCTCGGATATTCACATTGATCCGCTCAACGATTCCATTATTATCCGGTATCGCATTGACGGCGTGCTCTACGATGTCATTTCTCTTAAGAAGGAAGTCCAGCCGCTCATCATCACGCGCATCAAGGTTCAGTCGGCGCTCCGTACGGACGAACACCTCATGGCGCAAGATGGTCGATTTCGCGTGACGTTCGACGGTTCGGACGTTGACCTCCGCGTCTCCATCATCCCGACGTTCCATGGAGAGAACGTCGTCATGCGTTTGTTGGTTGGAGGCGCGAAAGCTTTGGGGCTTGATGAACTCGGCTTTTCTCAAAGCGATTTGAAGAAGATCGAGAAATACATCCGGAAGCCCTATGGCATGATTCTCGCGACAGGACCGACCGGAAGCGGGAAAACGACCACGCTCTATTCCGTCCTCCGTATTTTAAACTCGCGCGACGTATCCATCGTTACCATTGAGGATCCGATCGAATTCACCATCCCGGGCATTACGCAGATTCAGGTGAATCCGAACACGAACCTCACATTTGCAGCCGGTCTCCGATCCATCGTCCGGCAAGACCCGGATACGATCCTCGTTGGAGAGATCCGCGATACGGAAACCGCGTCCATCGGAATCAATGCGGCCATGACCGGCCACCTTCTCCTTTCCACGATCCATACGAACGATGCCGCAACCACGCTCCCGCGCCTCTTGGACATGAAGATCGAACCGTTCCTCATCGCATCTACGGTGAATATCGCCATCGGCCAGCGGCTCGTGCGTAAATTATGCGTGAAGTGCCGCGAGAAGTATCGGATGTCGAAAGAAGAGATCGCATCGCTCGCGGAGCTCGTTGACGTAAAGGCATTGAACGCAAACCCCACGGTTTTTCGGGCGAAGGGCTGCGATACGTGCAACCATACGGGGTACGTTAAGCGCACGGGGATCTATGAAGTGCTTGAGATTACGGAAGGGATTCGTGAACTGATCAAGGCCCGTTCGAGTGCGGATGATCTTCGGAAAGAGGGGATCAAACAGGGCATGGTAACCATGCTCGAAGACGGGTTTCGCAAAGTCTCCGAAGGGGTTACTTCCGTCGAGGAAATCCTTCGCGTGGTTCATGACTAGCATCTATGCCCGCTAAAGCAAAAGCTCCAAAGCAAGAGGCGGTCAAGCAAGAGGCTTTACAGAGCGCGGAAGGGACAGAGGTGCGTAAAAACAGGCATTTCTCCACGAATAAATTCGCACAAAAGAAAAAGAAGAAACAGCGGCACTATCGATTTTTGGGACTGAGGGCAAAAGAGAAGATCCTCTTCGCGAAGCATCTTTCCGTGATGCTTGATGCCGGCATCCCGCTGCGCGAAGCGTTGGAAGTCATCGAAGGCCAGGTGAGCTCAAAGACGCTCCGTACGATGCTGCGCGTCATGATTAAAGATCTTTCGGACGGATTTGACCTCAGCTCGAGCCTCTCAAAATTCCCGCGCACCTTCAAGCCGTTCAGCGTGAACATCGTTCGCGTCGGGGAAGCGTCCGGGACGCTCTCAAGTGCGCTCCGGTACCAGTCCGACCAGCTTCAGAAAAGCCATGACCTTCAGGGGAAGATCCGCGCGGCGCTCTTTTATCCGTTCATCATTTTCATCGGCGCCATCGGCATTGCGAGCTACCTGTCTTTCTATATCCTCCCGCGGCTCATTCCGCTGTTCCGTTCATTGAATGTCACGCTTCCGATCACAACGCGAATGCTGATCGCGTCGAGTGAGTTTGTGGTCAACCAATGGCTGATTACGCTCATCAGTATCGTTGTCATCATCGGACTCACCATTTTCTTATACAGCCTTCGTCCGATCAAATATTTTATCCATCAAACGGCCCTTCACGTTCCCGTGCTTGGACGGCTCATCATTTCGATTCAAACGGCCTTCTTTACGCGGATCCTGGGAACGCTCCTCATGAGCGGCGTTCAGATCGTCCAAGCGATCAAAGTGACTTCGGAGTCCACGTCGAACCTTGTCTATAGAAAGGCGCTTGGCAGGATTGCGCGCAACGTGGAGCGCGGAGAGGCGATCACCGAGGAGCTCGTGAAGAACCAGCACCTCTTTTCCAGAATCACCATCGGCATGGTAAAGGTGGGAGACCGGACGGGAAAACTCGCAGAGAGCTTGATGAATGCCGCGGATTTCAGCGAGCACGAGGTCGATGATCTCACGAAGACCCTTTCGACGCTCATTGAACCGATCACGCTCCTGCTCGTGGGCGCGCTCGTCGGCTTCATCGCGCTTTCGATCGTGACGCCGATCTACCAGCTCACGCAAGGCATCTCATGACGACGTTACCGGCAATCATATGAAAAGACACTATGCGCGCGGATTTACCATATTTGAAGTACTGATTACGATCGCATTTATCATTGCACTGTTTCAGCTCGTATCGATTTTCGGAATACAAGCGATTTACGTGCAGGAGATCGACCAAGCGCGCGAAACCATTCGAAATGAGCTCGTCTTCTCCCGGGATCAGGCCATGGCGGGCTCCGGGGATGCGTCTTGGGGCGTTTTTTTTACCACCACGACCGTGATCCAATACAAGGGTTCGAATTACGCGTCTCGCGATGCCGAATACGACCGTGTGAATAATCTCGGCAGCCGCATCACCATTAGCGGAGATAATGAAGTCATTTTTACTCCTCCGTATGGAAATGCTCAGGCTTCCGGCACCGTGAGCGTTACGAATGGGACACAGACTGCTATCATAACCGTTAATCCATATGGGAAGATTGAAATTCAATGACATCCTGTCTCGTATCAAGCGGCTCCGCGGCATTTTGCTGTTGGAGGTCATCTTCGCCATCGCGCTGTTTACGGTTGTGGGCTCTTCGGTCGTTCTGCTCGTGACATCGCTCCTGACCGATGTGACGTACACCAAAGACTCCCTGCGCGCTCAGATGATGGCCGAAGAAGGATTGGAGGCGTCGCGCATCATCCGAGACATGGACTGGGGAGACTTGGCGCTCGGCACGCACGGGCTTTCGTATGAGGATGGGGCATGGACGTTTGACGGATCAGCCGACTCCGAAGACGGATTTACGAGATCCGTATCCATTTCGGAAATTGCCACGAACGAGCGGAAAATCGACGTGAGCGTTTCGTGGGACATGCTGAACGGCCGGTCCATCACGCATACGCTTTCGAGCGTTCTTTCGAACTGGCGGAACCTCGGATCCCTTGCCGGGGATTGGGATAATCCGTACGTCACCGGTGATTTGCTGGATTTCGGCAACGGATTTCGCGCAATCGGCATTGATATCGGGGAAAACATCATTTATCTCGCGGGGCACGGGAGCATCTCATCGGCCATGGAGCTCTACCTCGTCGATGTATCGGATCCGCTCAATCCGCAGAAGCTCGGATCGGTAAGTACGGGGAAGGGCATTAACGAGCTTTCCGTAAATGACGACCGTACGCTCGTGTTCGCGGCGAGCGCGGGGAACAGCCAGCTGGAGGTCTATTTCGCCACGCCCGTAGATAACCCTCGCCTCGCCAAAACGTATAAAATTTCAGGGAACAGGCATACGGGACGCAGTATCGACTTGGTTGGAGACATGGTGTATCTGGGAACCGAAGGCGCGGACACGTATGAATTCTTCGTCATTGATGTGAGTACGTATACGAGTCCGGTAGTGCGGAGTTCCATCTCAGTGGGGAATGACGTGAACGATGTGATGGTTGTCGGGGACTACGCATACATCGTCTCTGACGTGGACAACCGCGAAGTGGGCATCATCGACATTTCGGACCCGGATCACGCCTCGGTCGCCTCATTCGTGGATCTGCCCGGGTTGAATGACGCGGAAGGAATTTTTATGGATCCGTCCACGAATCGCGCGTACGTGGGAAGGCAGGTTGCAACCGGACCAAATACGCCCGAAGTCGTCATTTTGGACGTTTCAGATCCGGAGCACCCCACGATCCTCGCTTCGAGGGAGCATGACGCGGACGTGGACAGTATGCTGGCAATCGGGGATCAGATGTTCGTGGTCGCGGACACGCCCGAAGAGTTTTTGATTTTCGACGTGTCGAATCTCCCGGTGCTCACGCAGACCGGCGCGCTTGATTTAGGGGAAAACTCAAATCCCACGGATCTCCTGTTTCAGGATAACTACTTCTATATCGCCATTTTCGATCGGTTGGGGTTGCGCGTGGTTACGGCGGACTAGGAGCGGTGAGCGTCGAATGGGGGTATGCGGATCAAGGCCGTTTTTATTCTATGAATGCATATGGCGCAGGCAAGCATTAAAAAAAAATGTTTTCGAAGGACGTATCTTCAGGGGCAGCTGCTCATTGAAGTTATCGTCGTGCTCGCGATTCTCGCCATCGTCGGATCGACGATTCTCCTCTTCGTAACGTCGCAGCTTTCGGACACCAGCCAATCAAAAAAATTCTCCCAGGCGCTCCTCGTGGCCGAAGAGGGCATGGAGGCGACGCGCATGATTCGGGATGCGGACTGGGACTCCTTCGCCTTGGGAACGCACGGGCTGGCGTATGAGGACGGCTCGTGGAATTTTGCAAGCACCTCGGATACGGCGAACGGTTTTACGAGATCCGTAACCGTCTCGCAGCTGTTTGCGAATGAGCGCCAAGTGGATGTGAACGTCTCCTGGAGGCCGAACGGAGAGCGTACGCTCACCCATGAGCTTTCGAGCATCCTTTCGAACTGGCGGAATCTCACGGTGGATCTGCTCCTCGGCGACTGGTCGAATCCCCAGACGCTCGGAACGATCGACTTGGGCGCCGGTGCGGCCGGGACGGGCGTGGACGTGCAGTCCAAGATGGTCTATATGACGAGCGTGGCTTCGAGCGAGGCCAAGGAAGATTTTTATGTCATTGACGCTTCAGATGGAGAGCATCCGGTTATGCACGGATCCATCGATACGTCGTATGGATTAAACGCCCTTGAGGCGGAAGGTCAGTATGCGTACGTAACCGTTTATCCGAAGTGGTCGGAAACAACGCAGTTTCAAGTCATTGATATTTCGGATCCGGACAACCCCTTCGTGGCGGCGGCGATAACGCTCACCGGCGATGGCGCTCAACAGGGCCGCGCCATCGCCATCAGCGGATCGTACGCGTACGTGAGCGTGGATGCGCATGCGGGAGACGAGTTCTATATCATCGATATCTCCGATCCGCTCAATCCGACGTCCGTCGGTTCATATGACATCGGAGCAAATGTCAACGGAATTGACATAACGGATCATTACGCCTATCTCGCAACGGCGTTGAATAACGCGGAACTGGTCGTGCTTGACGTATCATCGCCGTCGCACCCGGTTCTTGAGACAACGGAAGATCTGTCCGGGTCAAACGATGCGCTCGATGTGTATATCAACCCGCAGGACGATCGAGCGTACATCGGCAGAGCCGAATCAAAGACATTCGGGGAAGTTGAATTGAACATTTTGGATGTTTCTGATCCCACGACGCCCATTGAACGGAGCGAGTACGATTACGGGTTCGGCATCCAGACGCTCCTGGCCGCGGATGAGCTCCTCTTTACGGCAACCGGCAAAGCGAATTTGGAATTTCAGATCTATAACGTTTCGGACGCGCTGAATGTTGCGTACTACTCCGGTTTGAACTTCCCGCAGGTCATCACGGATTTCGCCCTTGAGGACAACGTCGTCTATAGCGCGGTCCGGTCGAACGATGCGCTCCGCATCATCACTTCCCAGTAGCCGAATATGAACATGCGAACCAAAAGAGGATTTACGCTCATCGAAATTATCATCTATACGCTCATCGTGAGTTCGATTTTAGTGAGCATGGTGTACATCACGCGGACGATGTATGAAACGCGCGCGCGCGTCCGAGCCTCGATTATTCTACAGGAGAATCTTCGCTTCGCTCTCGCGCGCATCACGGATAAGATTCGCGAAGCGGATGGGGTCGTTACTCCCGAGAGCGGTAGCGGATCCGTACTCAGCCTGGCGATGAACGATCCGGCGGATGATCCGACGACCGTCACTCTGGCGGACGGAATTATTCTCATGTCAGAGGGAGGCGGAGCGAATAACGCCCTCACTTCGAGCGAGGTTGAAGTTGTGGGCCTTACGTTTACGCGATCGAGCGGTGAAACGCCCATCGTACGCATTGAGATGTCGGGACAGCTTCGGAACGTCCTGGGGCCGTATCAGACATCGTTAACGTTTACGAACAGCGCCGCTATCAGACGGTAATAATTAATTTTTATGAATATGCTTCATCACATGTATCGCAGACGGGGGAGCGTTATGATCGTGACCCTCATGATCCTTTTGGCGATCCTTTTGGGATTTGCGTTCATCGGCGCCGTTTCTCTGCGAAACGAGCGGGAAGGCGTGCTCACCTTCATGTTCGAACGTCAGGCGCAATCCGCCGCTTCCGCATGCATGGAAACGGCCATTGACCGTCTCGGGAGAGATGAGAATTACGCGGGTGACGAAATGCTTGATTTGGGCGAAGGAATTACCTGTACGATCCGTCCGGTCGTCCAAAGCGGCACGTGGACCATCGAGAGTGAAGCGCAGGTATCAAAGGCCATCGTGCGGTATCGCACCGTGCTCACGAACCGCAACCCCGTTGAAATCGACACATGGACGCGGGTGGGGAGTTTTTAAATGAAGATAAAAGTTACGTGTTTCCGCATTTGAAATTATTTAGCGTCTCCAATGGAGGAACGTTTAGCGTTTGGCTGCCGGCCGGAAAAGATGCCTGTCTTTGGTAGCTAATGGCGAAATACCAAACGTAAGTCTCCATAAAGAGATCGCCGTTTTTTGAAATTCTGTCGCTGTGCATAAAAATTTGCTATAATGCTCGCAATCCTTTCTCAAGGAGGTTTAAGTACTTATTCATTTATCCATTATCGCTTTCTTTATGAAGCTTCATAAGCGATTAAAGGGTTTCACGCTCATCGAGCT
>CAYMPS010000006.1:0-24621 GCA_964392485.1 uncultured Gammaproteobacteria bacterium
CTGCCCGACTGGTTGAAGGTCTATCCCCTCCCATTGCCTCATGAAGCTCTAGACACAGCAGCTTCAGCCGCAACGTCCGGTCTATCCCCTCCCATTGCCTCATGAAGCTCTAGACCAGAACCCGATCCAAGCGGCCCGAAGTCTATCCCCTCCCATTGCCTCATGAAGCTCTAGACTCCTCACTTGGCTTAACAGAGCAGAGGAGGGGGAATCTGTGTTTTTGTGAGGCATGGGAATTTGCCCGGTTTTCATGGGTTTGCACCACAGAAAGACCCGGGTTTACCCGCCTTCCTAAGGCGGGTTTGTCCGTCTCGGACGGACACTTCCAATCCCGAAGGATCAGAAGGGGGATTTCCCCCAGATCTGCTCTAACGTTCGTTTCCGACCGTCAAAGCCGTGAGGGCCAGCCCTAGACCGAAACGGTTCCGAAGAACCCGGCTGGATCGCACCTCCCGAAAGAGGATTGATGATTGGGACGATAGGGGAAGAAGAAAAAATTGTCAAGATCATTGCGCATTACCCGGATGACGGATTCCTCTTTAGGGGTTCCGGACAAAATGATTCAATGCGTTCATGCCTTATTCAAGCGGAACGTAAAGAAAACCGTAAACCCCGCGAGGACGATTCCGGGCCAGAGCGTCCACAGGTAGTGATCCGTCATGGCGATTGCGGATCCGGCGATGATAAGGGGGAGGGCGTCCCAACGCCTTTGGACGACGAGGAATTGGATGATGGCGATGACGAGCGCGAGGAATGCGATCGCGCCGAGCACGCCGGTTTCGACGAGGACAGCGAGCGGAACGATGTGCGGAGGCTCGGGCGCGATCGCGGACCAGTCTTCATCCGTCTTGCGGACCTCGGAGACGCCGACGAGCGCGGCGCCCGGGCCCCAGCCCGTAACCGGACGGAGCTCCCAGGCCGCGATCCCGTCCGCAATGGCTTTGGAACGCGTTTCGATGGACCAGGCTTCCAGTCGATGCTCCGTGGTGAAACGCGCCTTCACGTGATCGAACTGCGCAAAGAGCCACAGTCCGATGACGCACGCGCACATGATGCCGAGGAGCGCCACGGCTTGCTTCTGCAACACTCCATCTGATCGTTTCCATGCGAATATGAGCGCGAGGAGAAATCCGAGCGTCCCGGCGAGCCAAGCTCCGCGGCTAAACGTGAATACGAGCGTGGTTGAAAAGAGGACGGATGCGAAGACGTAACCGATCATGCCGATTTTAGATTTGGCGCGAATGATGAGCCGCGGGAGGAGAACGAGTCCCGCGACAATCCATCCGCCGAGGATGTTCGGGTGCGGGAACCCGCCGTACGCCCGGAGCACGCGATAGAGTCCGTGCTCAACCACCGACGTCCCCTGCACCCACGGGTGGTGCTCGGCGATTCCCAGGATCGTTGATCCTGCGATGTCCTGCCCGAAGAACTGAACCACCGCAATCGCCGCGTGCGGGATGATGGCAATGACGAACCACCTGGCGATCCCGTGAACCGGAATGCGCGCGACGTAAAGGGTGAGAAGGAATCCGGCGACGAGCATCACCTGCAGCCACCACAGGCCCGTTGCCGTCCACGAAGCCGTTGCCGTCGATACGATGATGAAGAGCGCCATCGCGCTTACGATGAGACCCCCGTTGCCCGATGCCCGTTGCCCGTTGCCCGCAAGAAAAGACTTCCACTCCGCACGAAAGACCCAGGCCCCGACCAACATCGTACCCGCGAGAAGAATCTGGCCGCCGTAGAGGCTGATGGTCCCCTGCTCCCAGGAAAATCCGTTCAATGTTCCATCAATAAAAATCCACCGCGTCTGCCACGGGAGGATGAAGATGGAGAGGCGCCAGAGGATGGGGAAGCTTTTTACCAAGAATGAACCGCTGAATTTCATAACAATCAATTGCGCATTATGCATTACGCATTGCGCATTTCTCCTCCTGAAATTGAATGCGAAATGCGAAATGCGAAATAACGATCATATTCCAAGTGTTTTCAATCGTTCTTCGTACCCTGCTCGGAATCGGAGGCGCGCATCATCCACATGGAACTTGAGCGCGGCGTCCGTGACGATCACGGACGTATCGAGGTTCATGCGTTCGCGAATGCGCGAAGGGAACCACGCCATCTGAACGCGCTTCGCAAGCGGTTCGATGATGGTCGTATCCGGGAAGCGGATGCGCGGCCGTTGGACCCGGAGGTCGTCCGATACGATCCAGCGATTTGCGCGTGCGTGCCGGGCGATGATCTGCGCGTTCGCATCCCAGAGGTCCCTGGATACGCCGTCATCGTAGAGAGGAAGCATGGAAAGAAACCAGTAGCGAAAATAGGGATCGTCCGGCGTGAGCATGTGCGAACTCAAATCAAGGTTCTCGTCGGAAACGAAGTACGAGAGACACACGGCATCCGGCTTCGCGTCCGCATTCGAGAGTTTGCCGAGCATGCGATATGGGCTGGCGGAGAGCAGACGCGTCGTCCAAAGGCGCCCGCGTTTAACGATAACAAAAAAATCCAAGTCCGCGCGGTCGCGAGCGTGCGCAAAAGCCGTGGTGTTCACAAGAGCGACGAAACGCACGCTCGAGAAACGCGCGAGCCATTTGACGACGCGGCGCGCTCGACGGACCTTGCGCGCGAAAAGCGTCGTTCGCTCCATGGAGCGAGCGGAGAGGATCGCCAAGCGGCCGGGCAGCGCCAGCCTGCCGAAGTCGGATTCAATGCGCCGTTCTTCGAGAAGGGCGTTCTTTGCCGATACGAGATCCGCCGCATTCGGCGGCGCGACCTGCTCAAACCCTCTCGCCCCGCTCCACTCCGTCCACGCCGAAAGTTCACTCCACGTGGGCGCGTAATCGATCGCATCAAAATACGCGATCGTTCGAATGAGCGATTCGCGTGCATCTTGAAGCGGAAGCGGTTCCATCATGCGTTCTCGTTCCCCCTACCCCTCTTCGTTCGCGTCTCCTTCGGCCAGGAGCGTCCCTGAGGCGCCGGCGTTCGCGGCCGGCTGAGATGCCAGAGCTTTAACGCCTTCCCGCACGCTCGCATCGCTCACAACCACCTTGTCCTCGTCCACGGACACGACCTCGGACCAATCCACGAAGAGCTCCTGATCCAAAAGGCCTTTCACGAGTCCGCGCGTCTTCACGCGTATGGTCGTGAGCCGCCCGGATTCCGTATCGAGATCAAAACTCCCCACTTTCCCCAATTCCTGCCCGGATGCGGTGATAACGGGGAGATGAATGAACTGCCTGGAATTGATGCGCATAACGGATCAAGCATAGGACGTGGAATAGGAAATGTCGAGCTTCAAAATACCGAATACCGAATTTCGAATGTCGAATGTCGAATGTCGAAAGCCTCTTTGAGAGGCTACTCCCCTTTTCGAACGATAGCACCGAAAATAAGCATTAATTCTTTTGCTTCTTGGAGGAGAATGCCTCTGGCTCGTTCGAGCTTTTCATCATTGAGATAATCGAGGAGCTTCAGCCAATACATCGTCTCTTTTGCTTCCTTTTTGCATATCCGGATGCGATAGAGAAAATCACGATCGCTTAGACGTTCATTCGCTTCAATGTAGTTTGCGCCGATAGAGCCGGACGAGCGAACGAGCTGTTTCGCATCTTCGATGGATATGAATGTTTTTGGGACTCGAAAAAGAAAGAAACGAACGCTCTTTGCAAACATGAGCGTTCGATCTTCCAAATCCGGCTTCCTGCGGTCTGCGTTCGACATTCGATATTCGAAATTCGATATTTATCCATTCGCAGGCGCCTGAACTTCGGGCGGTCCTCCCATCCCCTCTTTCTTCTTCTTGTATGTGAGCATGTACCACTGTTGGACGACGGTGAGCACGCTCATGGTGAGCCAGTACAGAATGAGCGCCCCCGGCAAACTGAATCCGATGACGATGGTGATGACGGGCATCATGTACACCATCTGCTTGTTCATCATGGCCGCCATGCTCTCGTCCTTTGCACCGGGCTTGCCTTCGACTTCCTTTGGCGGAGGCTTCGTGGCTCCGCGCGACATAATCTGCTTCGCCTGCACGAACTGAACCGCGCCGGCGATGATGGCGATGACGTAGTTCGGGCTCTGCAGATCGACAAAGCCCAAAAACGTCGGATTGATCTGCCCCGGATGCGGGACGAAGGAATAGAGCATGCCCCCCAAATCCGCATCGCCCAAAATACTCCGAAGCACGTGGAAGAGTGCGATGAAAATCGGAAGTTGGATGAGCAGCGGCAAACAGGACGCCGCCGGATTCACCTTCTCGGTTTTATAGAGGCTCATGAGCCGGCGCGCCTGCTCCTCCTTGTCGTCTTTGTACGTCTTTCGAACCTCATCGATCTTCGGCTGGAGATCCTGGAGCGCCTTCTGCTGCTTGATCTGCTTCTGAGCCAGCGGAAAGAGGAGGATCTTCACGATGATTGTGAGGATGATGATCGCAATGCCGATATCCTGGCCCGGCACGACGTCGTAGAGCCACATGAGCAGGTTCAAGATGGGCTGGGTGAGAATGACGTTGAAAAATTGGATCATGCGTTTAGCGTTATGACGTTAATCACGCGTTCAAAATCTTATGCTGATTCTCCTTTTGATTCGTCTGACGGCGCAGATGGAGTTTCCGCATCAACGGTGGGAGGCGCGTCCTCCTCTTCGACGGCATCTCCTTTGGATGCCTTCTTCGTTTTCTTTTTCGCGGGAGCCTTTTTCTTCTCGACCGCTTCCTCAACGACAGCTTCCGTCTTTTCTTCGGACGGCTCCTCTTCCGGAGGGCGGGAGGACCCCGTTCCTACGTCGTTCGCATCCGCCTCTTCGGCGCGCTCCGCGCGTTCGCCGTGCTCATCCAAAGGGTTCGCATCTCCTTCCGGGGATACGATCTCTCCGGATTCGGAGTCCGCAATAACCGCTCCGCCTTCTTCGGTAATGGTAATCTTCCATGCCGTGAGCTTGGCTGCGAGCCTCACGTTCTGTCCTCCTTTGCCGATCGCGAGCGAGAGCTGATCCGCTCCAACGGATACGGATGCGAGATGCTCGTTCTCGTCAATCTCCACTCTGTTGACGGTCGCCGGCGAGAGGGCGGCCGCTACGTATGCCGCCGTATCTTCGGACCACAGGATGACATCCACCTTCTCTCCGCCGAGTTCGCGGATCACGGACTGGATGCGCGTACCGCGCTGGCCGATGCAGGATCCGATCGGGTCAATGGCATCGTCGTTCGTCATGACCGCAACCTTGGTGCGGCTCCCGGCCTCGCGCGCGATCGCTTTGATCATCACGATGCCGTTTGCAATTTCCGGAATTTCCTGCGCGAAGAGCGCGGTGACGAGCTCCGGATGCGACCGGGACAAGCGGATCTCCGGACCTTTCGGCGTCATACTCACTTCGCGAAGCAGTGCTTTGATGCGCGTCCCCGGGTAGTAGCGCTCGCTCTCGATCTGATCTTCCGGCAAGAGGATGCCCGTTGCGCGGCCCATGTCGATGAGCACGATGCGGCCCTCGCGGCGCTGAACCGTCACGTTCATAAGCTCGCCCTCGCGTCCCTTGAAGTCGTCGAAGATCACGTTGCGCTCGGCCTCGCGAAGCTTCTGCATGATGACCTGCTTGGCGGTCTGCGCGGCCATGCGCCCGAACGCATCCGGAATGGAGAGCTCCACGCGGATCTCTTCCCCGATCTTCGCATCCGGCTTGATGTCGCGCGCGTCGCGAATCATGATCATGGTCTTGGGGTTGAACTTCGGCTCCTCATCTTCCGCTTCACCTTCCGCGGCTTCAGCCTTTTTCTCTTTTTCAGACGTTTCGTCTTCCTGAGGGCGCGCACCGCGCGCCCCTACAGGTGCCTCTGCGGATTTTTCGCCTTCTTGGGACTCCTCCTCGTCGGGATCGGGCAACTCCATGTCTTCCACGACTTCTTTGACGTCGAATACGCGGATGCCCTGCGTCACGCCGTCGTATTTCTCCGGATCGAATTCGACCTGGATGTTCTGATTCTTGTTTCCGAAATCCTTGCGATACGCGGCCGCGAGCGCGGCCTCGATCGTCTCGATGACGGATTCGTACGCGATGTTCTTCTCATCGCAGATTTGCTTGATTGCTTGTGAGATTTGGCTGGCCATAGGTTTGGCGTTTAGCTTCTGGCATTTGGCATTTGGCCTGACGCCGAAAAGATCGGGCCAAATGCCAAACGCTAAACGCCAAATGCTTTCTAATAAAGAAACCCGTCCATCCAGAACGAGTCACTGGGCAAAAGGATACGGGATCTTTTCTCGGGTGTCAATAGCGGGGGTGATGTAGAGTGTCAGATATCGAAAAGGCGCCGTTAAGGCGCCGTTTTCCGATCTGAACATTTCAGATTTCGACATTCAATATTCGATATTTATCCCATTATGCGGCTTTTCGTTTCTCGGACTCATCCTCGAAATCGCTCGTATCAACATCGATATCCAACTCTTCGCCATCATCTGTGGCGTCCATGACATCAACATCTATCTCATCTCCCCGGGGCGGCGCTTCCCGCATGATTCTGGCGCGGCGCACGGATGACAGCTCACCCTCTACGCGAGCCTTCTCGCGGAGCAGGCTTTGCATCTTTTCATCGACGAGATCTGTTGTCCCGCCAAGAAACTTATTGTCAAAATCCCGAACGATCATATCAGCCTCGTGCTCATCTCGTTCCTTGCCCTCCTTTGCAATGCGTAAGAACTCCTGAGTGAACATGATTTCGCGAGAAAGTTTCTTCGCCTCGTCCTGTAAGGCTTCGAGCCGATACCCCATGGCTCTGGCGCGCACCGGATCCTCTCTCCACTCCGCGAGACGTTTTTGCACTTCCGAGGCTTCAAATTCATACTCGCCGATTTCCACAAGAATCCCCTTTCTCTTTTCCCCATCCCCCTTGGACGTTGAGAGCTCCCGCTTCTTCGCTTCTATCTTTGCTTTCGCGCGATCGTATGCGAACTGGAGGCGCTTCCCGTGCATGTCCAAATATTCCGGCTGCTGCATTTTATGGTTCTGATCATGTTCCGCTTGAAGATTTTTCAGCTTATCGCTCAAAATGCCAATATCACGTTCGCGAATCTCAAGACGGATATGCTTCGCATCAAGTTCTTTTTGCTTCTTCGCGATAAACGCATCGATCTGGCGCGAAATATTTTCGAATTCTTCCAGAGCGCTGTTGATCGCTTCGTTCTCTTTTCCCAACTGCCTCTCTCTTTCTTCTAAAACATTTTCCGGCAAGGCAAGGAGCGTTTCGGCCTTGGTCTGCTCCACTCCCCTCATCGCAACTCCCGCTTCACTCCGATAGAAGAGGTTGAGCACTTTTACGTCTCTCCTGTTCTGATTGATGAGTTCGTCCGCCAATTCGCGCATGGTCGTCATGTGTTCCGCCTGGATGTCCAATTCCTTCATGAGACGCTCCCAACCGGGGAGCTTGTTCTTGTTGAGCCACGATCGCTCCGAATCATTCCTTCTCCACATGGCCGGCAGCGCCAGGTGCACGGACCCCGCATCGATGTACGGAATATTCTTGAACCCGGTGACATGGCCTTTCTCATTCACCTCCAACTGGCTCTCGATTTCTTCTCCTTCCTTCATGCGATCCGCAAGCGCCTGCTCGCGGCCCATCTGGCGCGCAACGCCTTCCATGGGTTCATTCATGATATCGCGTGCTGCGGCAGATGCTTCCACGCGTTCCATAGCCTCGCGTTTGATGGCTTCTTGTTCCTCGCGGGATTCGGCCTCAATCCGCTCCCGTTCGGCCTTAATGCTATCCGCAGCCTCGCCTGTTTCCAAAATGCGGTGCTCCAGAGCTTCAAGCCGCTTTAGGAGCTCTTGCCGCTCTTGTTCCTTCTTCTCCATGTAGCGCTTGAACTCCTCACGCTCCCCGGCGCGCTCCGCTCCAAATCGCGCACGGCTCTCGGGCGTGGAGCGAGGCATCTTTCCCTCTTTCGATACGAATTTCACCCTCTTGGCTTCGGGAAGATCTTTCATTTCTTCATCGGAGATAACGCGGGCTTCCGCCACCCGCTTTTGCTTTCGACGCGCCTGCGCGCGCGACGGCGGGGGCGACTTTCTGCCGCGCTTCAACGGCTCATCTTCGATGAATTCGTCCTCGCGCACGCGTGCGTATCCTTCATCAGCGATATCCGGCTTGCGTCGGATGCCCGATACATCGTTATCATTGAGCTCCTGGGGAGCGAGGTTTTCACCAAATCTTGCCATATGTGTATATAAAATGAGTCTGTTAATTATGTGGATTGTAGCATCTTTTCAGAATATGGAGAAAAGGGCGCGGGGTCTCGACCTGACGTTTACCGAGAACCCCCTCCAAAACCAGAACCCCTCCAAACCTCCTTCTTTTACCGAGAACCCCTCCAAACCTCCCCTTGTCAGGGGAGGCTTCGCTCCTCATAAAGAGACAACCTCTCAGTAAGAGCTCCCCTTCCCTGCCCGTCCGCCTTTGGCGGGACAAGGGAAGGGGCCGGGGGTACGGCGGTCGCGACCGCCGTACCGGAGGATGGGTTCTCGGTGAGACCCCATCGCTCCTTGCCCGTACTACAGCTCAATGCCCGGCAAAAGCTGAAGCGAACCCGGGAACACGATCCATGGACGCTGCGTTGATACGGCCGGATCAAACGCACACTCATTTTGAGACATAATCTTCCCCTGGTAGCCTCCGCCGTTATTGCTCATAATTCCGGTCCCGTCATAGCAGCCGCCGTTCGGATGGAGAATGAATTGATCAGCGCCAGATGGTCGGTCAACGAGATTCCCGTTCTGATCCAGACTGTTTCGGCATTCGCCCGAGCACCAGCCCCAATTGTCGACGACCATGACGCGCGGCGTGTACATGCACCGGTTGTTTGAAGCATCATAGCAACCACCGACTTCCGACGCCTGATCCGACGGCGGTGCCAGACTTTCCACGCAGGCGTCACCGGGTTCGCAATCCGCCGTACCGTTGCACGTACGATTCCAATCGCTGGTGCATCGCCGAACCCTCGTATCACCGCAAGAGGGAAGACCGCTGTCTGCTACGTCCGTGGGACAGCTGTACGCGTGCCGGAACTCGAAGAAGTTCTCTTCGCAGGCATCCTGATCGTTCCCGAAGTATACGCGCGATTCGCAGAAGCCTCCGGATTCGCCGCAGCCGAGATCGTTGTAGCACTTCCTGTTCGGATTATTCGAACAGTTCCCCCACGTGACGCAAATCCCTCCGCCCGGCGGACAATCCGCATCCGTCTGGCACGTGAGTCCGGGCGTCTCCGTACACTCCTTGGGCGTCTGGCAGTACGGTTTGCGGTTCTTCATGTACGCATCCGGCACTTCCGTGACGTTGCCGTCGCCCCAGTCGATCATGATGCGGCGAAGCGGCATCTGGTTATGCGAAGCCCACGCGTAGAAGCGCATGCTCGCCACGTGGTTCCCCACGCCGCCGTTCACGAGCCCTCCGGCGAGTCCGTTCATGGCAAACGTTCCCAAGCCGCTCACGCGGCACTGCGTGCCCTGGCACGTACGGAGGTCCGGCGCGGCTACCTGCGGAGGCTCCGGCGCATACCGATCCAGATACTTATAATCGAGCGTATTTTCACTCACGGTGTTCGGAACGCCTCCCGGATTCAGCTCGATCGGCGAATAGAGCCCCTGGGTCACATCCGTTGGCAGCGGGCGCTCGTCTTGCACGCTGTCCGCCGCATTCGCCAGGTAGTAGCCGAACAGTCCGCAGTATTCATCGTTCGGGTCTTCGCACCACTGCGGCCGCGGCCAGTACCCGGGCGGGTGCGTGCAAATGTTGCAGTCGAGCGCGGTATCGGACTCCCGTTGCGGGTGGTTCGGATTGTTGATATCGCAGGAAGCCGGCCAGCAGTCGTCCGCCACGCCAGATTCATTAGTAGCCGCCGGGATTCCAGCCTGATTCAGAGGCCGCAGGTACGATTCGGATGGCGACGCTCCACGTCCGGTCGTCACGGGATTGCACCAGGTTCCGGCCGCATCCTGCAAAGCATCAAAGTTGCTCATCCCCGCGGGTCGGCAATCCACGTCGTTGTTGCACGACTCCCCGTCGCGGCCGCCCCCGCTGCACGTGCCGAGCACGGCCCCGCCGCCCGAACAGTCGCTGTCGAATTGGCACTCCCTTCCCGCATTCGGACCGTTCACGCACACGTTATCATTGTTACAGCTCCCCAAATCCCTGAACATGAGCGCGAGAGATTCGCACGCGCCGTACTGGGCATACATCGTCTCCCTATCCCTCTCAAAATGCTCTCTCCGATCCCAACC
This sequence comes from uncultured Gammaproteobacteria bacterium, assembly GCA_964392485.1. GTDB lineage: Bacteria > Patescibacteriota > Patescibacteriia > 2-12-FULL-60-25 > 2-12-FULL-60-25 > 2-12-FULL-60-25. The sequence continues at coordinate 10,267 of CAYMPS010000006.1, forward strand.
TAGGTACGGAGGCATACCGCCGTTGTCATCTTCGTAGGCGCGCGCCCCAAGCGCCTGATCATCATAGCACCCTCTTGTCTCGACGTTCTTTGAACAGAAGAAGCCTTCGACGCCGGAGTTGCGATAATAGATAAACGGATTGAATCCCGGGTAGAGCTTCAGAAGCGTCGTGTCATCCCAGTCCGCGTACGTCAACCGTCTGCTTCCCGGCTTGATCCACGTGGGCCAGAACGGGGTGTACTCATCCAGCTTGTATGCCCAGTCGTCATCGCCGCACTCCGTGGGCGAATCCTCCGGATCCGTATCCGATCCCAAGCATGCGTCGTACGCAACGGCCGGCCAGAATGCGGCAAGGGCGTCCTGCTGGCCCTCGTACGTGCGGAAGGAGCTGTTTCCGAGCGACTCACCCTCTTCGTCGAAATCCGCGGTCGCGTAGAAAAAGCCCGCGTCATGAAGGGCATGATCGCCGTCATTGGCATACCGCCAGGGATACTCTTCCCTGCCCTCGAATTTCCTGTTCCATTGCCCGAGCATGTCGCCCATGCCTTGGTCCTCAAGGTAATCGGCGTAGTAGGACCACAGGAACGTGTCGTTCACGGTTCCGGACGGCCAGAAGTTGCGCGCGCTGAAGCCGCAGTCCTCGTTCCTGGTGCACTGGGCCCACGGCCGACCCGCGCACGTACCCACATCGCCGAGTCCTGGGATGCCGGACGGCCGGATGTTGATGCAGGTCGAATTCGCCACCTCCTGCGGACATTCGTTGGACTTGTCGCTCTCGCGCGTACAGAAGCTCGCGTACGTCCTCTCTCCATTCGCGTAGTCCGGAACCTTATCCGGGCCGCGAACGGTTCCGACGGCACAGCGGAACGCACCGTGCTTAATGGCCTCCGCGCGCGTACAGCCGGTTTCCGTACCGCCCGAATCTGATCCGGGACCCTCATTCGCGCGACAGATGAGATCGCAATCCTCGCCTCTGCACCGGTACTTCCCGGACACCGTCACCTCCTCCCACACCTGATCAATGCTCCGGTCCGGATCGGAATCCGTGTATCCGGTAAACAGCGCGCACGATCCGTACATGGGCGCCAAAACGCCGTTCTGCTCCTGCATGGCGGCTTTGTGGCAAATATCCGGATCAGCGGTGCAATCGAGTCCGCGGTTCACGCCGCTGAACACGTTGCAGACCTTCGTGGAAAAGACATCGGTCCCGCTAACGCCGCCGCGCAGACACTTCCCTTCGAATCCGCAAAAATCCCTTGAGACTTCCGGATCTCCGCCGGGCGGACACCACTGTCCGAACTGCGGGCTCCGATCATCCGTGCACGCCCAGTCCGTTCGCGAAACGCCGCGGGCATCATACCCGTAGATGCGATAGATCTTCGCGAACACGTTCGAGAGGCGCCCCCAGTTGCTCGTCGGGTACTCGGCCGCGCTGAAGTACGTCTGTCCCGGACCGGTGAAGGTCGGCGGGTTCATGGGGTTCACATCCTGCTGGCGCACGCCGGTCATGAAGAGCGGCTGGATCCCCGCGTCGCCCGTAGCGAGGGATGCACCGAACGGAACGTTGGCCGTGTACCAGCTGAAGGCGTTATCCATGCTGTACCCGCTATTCGATTGGTTCCGATCCGTAAACGCGACGACGTCATGGCTGTCTTTACTCACCGTCTCCACGAGCTCCCGGCAGATGTCCGCGGAGTTCATCTTCATGTCCATGTAGATGTACTTCGTCTGTCCGCCCGGCGCGCACGTTGTCACCCACAGTCCCACGAACTGGAACGGCCCCACGAGCTGATCCGGATTCGCCTCTTCCGGCGCCAGAGCGTTCTCCGCCGCATTCGTATCTTCGAACACCGCGCGGATGGAGAACCAGTGCTTGGAGGAGTCGCACTTTCCGTAGACCGGCCGGCGCGACAGGTGATCCATGTCGTTCCTGCCGATATCCGGCCCGAACGCCTGGAACTTAAGCTGGCCTTCCGCATTCCAATTCAATTCCCACGTTTTGAGGTAGCAGAGTCCGTCCTCCGCGCCCCGGTTGTCCACCGAGTCATCATCGCCGCCCACGAAACACTCCACCTTGACCGGAATGCCGGAAGGCGATCCGTCCTCGGTCACGATCTGCGCCGTACTGCGATTCAACGTACCGCCGCCTTCGGCGAGCGCACGTGAGAAGTTCGCGTGCCAGGTGTTGTCTTTATCGCCCCATCCGTCGTTCTTTGCCGAATTGTAGTCCTTTACGTGCACGTCGCCCCACTCTTCATTGTACGCACAGCCGATCTTTCCCTTCGGGACGGAGAATTCAAAATTCGCAATCGAATCTTCGAGGGAGTAGTCAAACGCCGCGTTCCAGTCCGTCGGGTAGAAACCGAGCGCCGTATACGCCACATCCCATGGATTGAAGAGGAGGGCGTATTCCGCGTACGAACGATTCGTTCCCTGCCCCGTGGTGACGAGGCGCATGAGGTTCCGATCGGCAACGAATCCGTGGCCGTCTTCGTCGTCTATCTTTTCACACCGATCTCCGGCCGTAGTCCCATCCGCTTTATGTCCGTCGAGGGACGCACCGCCCTCGTTGCCGGTACACCCTTCGAAGAAGACGAAATTCGTACAGCTCCCGTCCGAGGTGTACCAATCCGCATAGAAGAGCGCACTGATCCGACCCATGTAGTTGCCTTCCGAGTTCATGATGGGACCAAACGGCGCATAGCAGCGGAACTTGTCGTCATCCCCGCAGCTCTGACTCCCGCCGATCGAATCCGCCCCGCCCCAATTATAGATATCCCGACCTTGCTCATACGTACCGTATGTAGCCATGGCCGCACCAAGACCCGGAACGAAATTCAGCCCCACATCGGACCAGTCAAAGCCCTCATCCGGCATCTCCTTGGGCAGCCAGGCCGCGGCCTTGAACTGTTCGCTCCGCGGATCGCGAACCGCGCTCGAACAGTAGTAGCGGCCGGAGGATTGAGGAGGCTGGAATCCCGCGGTCGGATGCCAGTGGTACTGATCTCCGGGCCCGGAGAGAACCGGATTCGGATTCCACGTGAGGCATTCGTTCTGCGTCTGGTCCCCGGCGCGCACGCGCGACATGTCATACTCCAGGCACTGACCCGTGATCCCGCGGACGAGCGAGACGTCGGAAATCGGTATGCACGTTCCGCCCTCTCCGCAGCGCTGATCATTATCCGCCGGCGTTTCGTTGCCAAACGACACGGATGAATCCGCTCCCCCATCGGCGGCATCGGACTCGTCTCCCGCCGGAGCGCTCACATTCACCGTGACCCGCTGGCTCCCTTCGATCCCGGCGTTCGGAACGCACGGGAGTCCATCGCGGTATCCGCCCATACAGATGGCATTGACCACGTCCGTGGAGAGCGGCTCGTAATACTTCGTATAAGCCCCGTACTGCACGCGCTTGTACACGCACGCGCACTCCTCGCCGTACTCGCAGAAGTTCGCGCTCGCGTAACCGGAAACGGCTCGGCTCGGCTCGGGCGGACGCACGGAGTCGTCCCACTCGATGACGAACTCGTTCCCGAACGGCGCGGTTGATTCCGGGGCGGCTTTGCACTGCGTATTCGGGAAACTGCGCGAGAGCTGCTGATCCATCTGCGGGAATTCGTCTTGCGCGAACCGCGTCGTGAGATTCGCAACGTTCATGTTGTCCGTCACGATGGCCGCTCCGGCGCCGGCCATCTGCGGAGGCGGGGCCTGATCAACGGAGAGCCAGCAGACATCGCCATTCGTGGATAATCGATCCCCTGACGTCATGAGGCCCAACGCGCCCGTTTGATTAAAAATGCACGTATACGGCTTGAGCTCCGGCGTGTTCGCCATGATTTCAAGCGCTCCGTCGTTATCCGACGGATTGCTCACGAGCGCATCGAACGCATCCATATCAACGGCCACGCCGAGCCGATAGTCCTTCTTGTAAGCGCTCCTGATCGCCGGGTCCTGCGTGAGGATGGAACCGACCGCTTTGAGCGACGTATCGATCACCTGGAATTTATCCGCCATGGTGAATCCGCTGTAGTCGACCGAGCCGAACCCGATTTCGCGGTTCGCATACGTTTGCGCATCGACCACCTGATACCGTTTGAGGATCGTGTCGATACCCTCCTCCCGGCTCCGATTAACGAAGTTCGTACAGTACGGAACGCCGGGCCCTTCCGATCCGCCCGCCTCATTACAGAGTGCGAGCTCCGAGCAGATACTCTTGTACGAACCGGTTTGCGGATCGTACACCGTCTCTCCGGTCTCACAGGCGAGCCACTGCGAACAGGACCGGTCCGGCTTCACTTTAACGACGATGTTCGTATCGTTCGGGATACCCTGTTCCTGAAGGATATCCATGATGGGCCCACGCTCAGGATCATTTGCCGGTGTCGTACAATTGATTACCTCCTGATCTCCCCTATTAATAGATAAACCTACGCATTCGCGTACGCTTCGACTTTCAATATAAGCCGTTTCCGCAAGATCAAAAATTGCTTTTTCTGTTGCGGCAATACATGACGGATGATCGGGGCGCGCTTCACAGTCGATCGGATCAACCGATGCGTACCCGTGCTCCGTGTACGAATCCTGCGTCGCGAGCGAACTGTAGGAAAGCCGCGAATCCGACGTGTCGCGGAACAGCACGCAGCCGTCGCCCGGATTCACCTGTCCACCGCAGGATTCCTTATCTAACCGCTGGTCGTTGATGACGAAGTACGGGCGTCCCAGGGGGTGTGCGGGATCGCTCTGATCGCTCACGTCACGGAACTCCGTGCACTCGGCATGCGCCTCCGGACATGTGGCGCTCCACGCCTGGTACGTCCCGTCGTACAAACTCTGATCCGCGCCGTACCAGCCGTTGTAGCCCGGGTCGCCCGTGTAGTAGAGGCCGAACGCACTGCCGCGCATGAGGCGGTCCTCGTAGCACGGGCAGTCCGTGCCCACCTTGAACCATCCGTCGTACGTGGTGTTCAAGTAGAGATCCGGCCGTTCAAGGTCGCATGATTGATCCACGACCACGCCCTCGCGCCACTCGCACGCATGATCGCCGGGCGCGCGGAAGTACGAGGTCCCGGATTGATCGGCCGTGCTGTACGCGTAGGACTCGCAGAAGAGTTCCGGCTCGGAGCACAGCGCCTCGTCATACAGCGTCGCGTCATCGCGGAGGTAAACCGTTTCGAACGGCGCGTCCCCTTCCTCGGCATCAGCCCCCGTGCCCTTGAGCGCGAGCCGATCCTGCGTGAATTGCGGCAAACCGAACGCACGGCATCCCTTCTGCGACTCCGGACACGCTTTGCCGGCGTCCTCAATGTAGTAATCGTAGTGATCCGCCCGCTTTCGCGTTATCTCCGTGCGGTTCGCGCCTTCGCGCTCCCATGTCTGCATGTACGGCGTGAGCGTATTTTCCGTGTTGATGTATGCCTTGCATCCAATGGCCGACTCGCGGCACAATCGCGTAAACTGCCTCAAGTTCACCTGCTGCTGATTGCGATCCGTGTAGGTCTGGCAGCCGATCATCGCCTGCGGGAGCGGAATGCCCTCCACGGTTCGATCGCAAATTGCCGGCGTGTTCCACGAATCCTTGATCGCGTACGTCACATCCGTAATGCGTTCTACGCGAACCTTGTCGATAAACGCGACGCCGCGGAATCCGTTGAGGGAAATACGCGTTGCCGCGGATGCGGAATCGCCGAGGAAAGGACCGATGCGGTATACGTTCCATGCATTGGTGAGCGGCGCGGAGCCGATGACGTTCGCGCTCATTCCGTCACTCGCGTTGACGGCGATGACCGGGAATGGCGGCGAGCCGGCATACTTGCCCCAGAAGTAGAGCTCATAGAGCACGCCGGGTTCGGTCGGAACGCTAAAGCGGAGATCACCGTCCGCAAAAACCCGGAGCGAGGTATCCCCGACGAGAACGGACTCTTCGGAGAGCGTTAGCTCAAGGCCAAAGGAAGTGGATTCCAGTGCGTATTCCTCATCCGTAAACTCTTCGTTGAAAACTTCCATCTGCGCGCCGCCCTGCGTCCCTACGTACCCGCGGCAGCCGGCAACGGACGCGTCGCAGGAATTCGATTTCTCGCCGAGTGCACGGTACACGCACTGGTTCGTACTCGCATTGAACGTCCCGCCGGTCTTGGTGCAGTCCGCTTCACCCGAGCCGTCGAGCCTGTACTGCGCGCAATCCGTATCCGACAGAACGGTCTGCGACTCGTATCGATAGAACACGTTGCCTTGCGGATCGTAGAACTGGCGGCAGTCCGGGTCGAAGGCCAAAAGGTAGTTCACCGCATTGCAGGAATCCGATTCCTTGATGAATCCGTCCGGACCCGCCTTGTGGAGCACGAGTGGTCCTTGAGGAAGAGCCGCCGCCGTATCTTTGACCAAGCTCCACGTGACGAGCTGGTACCCGCTGTCCTCGGATCCCTCCCACGTATAGAACGTCTGCGCATCCTGCCCCGGCTTCTCGCAGGAGCGCAGGTAGCTGTACGCTTCCGCGCTCTCTCCGCCGGTCTCAAGCGTTTCGAGATTTGTAAAAAGTTCGCACCCCACGTCCTGCGCCAAACAGACGCGCGCCGTGCTCGGGATGAATGTGGCGATCGTCTCATCGGTCGGGTCGTCGATTTCAGGCACCTGCGGGTTCCGCACGAAGTCGAACGTGCTCGCCTGCTTGCGGAATTCCGCGTACCCCACGCACTCTTCCGGACAGTAATCCGCGGGCGAGAGCACGGCCGGCACTTCCGGAGTCGAGGGCCGGTTGAGCGGTCGATACCCTTGGCAATCCGCTTCGTTCTGCCGGCAGACGCGTGCGTAGGAGTCGCAAAGCGGATGGTCCTGCTCCGAATCTCCCGTACACATAAGCTCCTCCGGAGGCACGCGCATGTGAACGGATGCCAAATTTTCGTTCAGCCCTTCGTTGTATGCCGTGGGGATTTCGCTCTCTTCGAGCTTCACGGCGTCAAGCAAGGCGCCGCTGTCTCTCGCTTGGATGGAAACGCTCATCCACGCCACGCCCGGAGGCGCGACGAACGAACAATTGACGCGCTCCCATTCACTGCCGACGCTCGGCGGGACGGGCAGGAGGATCGCATCAACATCACCCCATGAGACGAGATCACAGCCGTCGGAATGGAATCCGTTTCCGAAGAACATCTCCCTTTCGTTCAATGAAACCGGAAGCGCGCTTACGTCATCTTCCCCGCCAAAGAACGAGATCCGAACGTGATCGCTCGATCCGATCGACGACGCATACCTTCGCGTATAGAAGGAAACCGTATACTGATGTCCGGCTTTCGCGGAGACGAACTGCGCAATCGGCGAACCGCTGGCCGGAGGGATGAGCGACCTCGATCCGGCGTATGCGCGCGCCCCTTCCAACGGCTCGGGCTCGATGTACGCATACGGATCATACGTATCGGTAAATTCGCCGTAGCGGAGCCAGTCCTCAATATTCCCGTCGCCGTCCACGAACTCGAACGACGGGTTCTTGATGAGGTTCAGCGCCGGCTCTCCGGGCTCAACGCGCCGGAGGTCCGTGCATCCGTCATTCGACGCGTCGCACGGGAGCATGGTTTTATCAAAATAAACCTTATCGAGCGTACCCGCATACTCCGCGGTCCAGGCCGTCGCATCCGTCGCGCTCGGATCAATGCGCGTGGCGTACCACATGCAGCCGACGTTCGTCTCATCACAGCTTCCGTAGTCCAGCGTGCTCCGGAGGTACCCGATGGGCTTCGCGTTCGCACCGCGCGGCGTATAGGTGCGGCAACTCACATACTGCTCATCGCACGAAAGGGCTTCGAACTGCCAGAACGTCTGTTCGGCCATGCAGTAGCCGTACCCGCCCGTGCACTTTCCGTTCTTGTCGCGCTCGAGGCACATCACCGTATCCTGGCATTCTTCCGAGCGCACGCTCGATCCCGGGTACAGATCGTTGCCGAATCCCTTGGTCAGGCACTGTGCGGGCATGATGGCGAGCACCCAGTTCGGATCAATGAGGTGGCACCACGGATGTGCGCCGTCGAGGACTCCTTCGCGGCTCCCGCCGTTCGCAACATCGTAATTGCAGTCGTCGAAACCGTTCATGGCTTCCCCGAGCGTCACGCACCCCTCGGACCGTGAGCAATTCATCTGGTTGTACGGGGAGTCCGCGGCGAGCTCCCATCCGATGGGAATGACGCGCGCCAACCGAAGTTTGCGCAGGTTCGCAACGCAGAAGGCGCGGTTCGCACACCCGATATCCTGATTGTCCTTAAGCTCGGTCGAGGGGATGAGCTTGAACGTCTCGTCCACGTATCCGCGATCAATGGCCTGGCGGAGCGTCATGGGTCCGGTGCGAAGCCCCTGAGCCATGCTCCCGGATATGGCGCAGTTCCACTTGTTTCGACCCGCATCCGAGCACCCCTCGAGTTCAACGAGGATGTCCTCTTCTTCCGCCACGCTGATTTTGGGAGTGAGAATTTCCCTAAACTGATCCGCCATGATCTCCTCCCTGTGCGTGACTTCCGTGGGAGCCGCAAACGGACTCAGGAGGTTCGGAAGGCCGCCCGCTCCGCCGCCCCCGCCGGTCGGCAGGATGCCCTTCATGATGTTCTGCATGAGCGTGGATACGAGCGTATTCACGAACGTGGAGAGCATGATCTTTCCGAGCTGGACGAAACCGAGCTCGAACGCGTTGACGCCGATGGTCAGCAAACCGACATTCTCTTTATCCGCCGGACCGTAGATGAGCTGCTGGTTCAGGTTCGCCTCAACCACGGAGGCGGGCGTTTTGATGTTTCCGGTCACGTAGTCTTCAACCGGCTTGAATCCTCCGCCCTCCAGCCGCTCCAGGATACCGGCCTCCCGATGTTCGGCGATGGCGTCAAAGAGCGCCATGTGCGCGCCGATGCCAAAGGCGATGTCATTGCCTCCGGTCGTGAACGTGCCGCGAATGTTGCCGAGCGTCTCCACATTGCTCATGGAGCTGGCCGCTTCCTTCCAGTTATCCCGAAACTGATTCCACGGACACCGGGGCGTGGGACGCGGAATGCCGGGCACGGCGATTTCCGGAATGCTCAGTGCGAATTCGAGTGCGAGCTCCGGAAAGTTCGGCGGTTTGCAGAGGTTCAGTCCCAAGTCCGCCAAAAACGATTCTTCGGAAAGCGTGAGCATGAATTCCCCAACCGAGTCGAGGAGAATCTGATTCATGTAATCGCCGAATCCCTTTTCCCAGAACATGGGCGCCTGCCCCTTCCCGCCGTTCGCAACCCATACGGCCGTGTCATGGGCCAGCGTCTGCCCGATGTACGTGATCTGATTGAAGAACCCCATGAACGCCGCGGTCATAAGTTCGAACTCCCAATGTTCTTTGACGGAACCAATGAGTGCCTCATATTGATAGGCGTCCGTACAAATTCCAATACCAGGGGCGGCCGCCCAGCTCATTCCCGGAACGCATGGCGTTCCTAAAACAGGTTGGCTCCACAACCTACCCTCTGCGCGCGCTTCCTTTGCCCGAAACGCAAATGGCGTCACCGCAACGACCGCAAGCACGAGCCCGAGCAGGAGCCCGAGGGACGTTTTGACGATTCGTGAATTCCTCCTTGATTTCATGCGTTTGTTATCGTGTTGGCGTGTTTACGCGTTCGCGTGTTTTCTGCAACGAGCCTCAACCCGTCAACTCGCCAACACGTCAACTCATTCGGTGTTCGCTGAATCTCCATCCGACCCTTCCTCCGATCCCTGATCTCCGCCTTCGAGCGTCTCTTCAGCCGGCGCTTCCTCCTGATCGTACGCGGAGCCGTATGCCGCCCTGTCGTATGCGTCCAGGATGTCCTGATCCGAAAATCGTGAGAGTTCCGCTTCGCTCGTGCCGCGCGCGCGCAGGAATGCACGGATCGACTCCGGGTCCCGATCCGGGATCACGGGGCTTCCGCCGCCCACGCCGCCGAACGGGAACGGCGTCTCCCCGCCGCTGCCCGGCAAACTGATCTGCCGCGTGGTCGTTGCGAGGGTATCCGCGGAGAGGGTCGATACGCATGCCTGCCCTTCCGGACAGGTCGGGTCCGTTCCTTTGGCGATCTCGATGTTATCCGGCTCGCCGTCCGAATCCGTGTCGCGAATGTACGGGGACGTCTTGAACACGTTAAGCTCATGCCAGTCCGAGATTCCGTCTCCATCCGTATCCGTGCGCTGCTGCTCTCGCGCGATTTCCGCCTCATCCGGACCCATGAGCTCATCCCTGACGATGAGATCCTCTATCGGAGCGGTGAACGGCGAGATGATCGCGCGCCGCAATTGCACCACGCCGAGCATGAGGGCGATGACCCCGCAAACCGCCAAGACCCCCACCGAAAGCTTCTGCTCTCGCGTGAGGGATTTCCAAGCATGAGAAATGCCGTTTCCGATGTTTAAACCCTCCATAGGAGGACGGGAACAGTATATCATAAACACGCCTGGTTGAGCGGATCATTCAAGTCGTCCGTCAAAGGGGCCGGACGCGCTGATTTGGAAAAGCGGCGTTTTGCATGATGCGCTCTTTCCATCCCGGCCAGCAGCCGGCCGCCGACCGCCAGTAGCCAACCGCATTCAACCACCTGACAATCTTCACGAAACAGGCTACGATACTCTTAACTATGTTTACCAACGAACGATCCCCGCTCCAAGACTGGTCCGCGTCGCTTGAAGAAGGCCAGCTGTCCCTCGATGTGTTTCGCGATAAAAAAGATCTCGTGATTCGTTCAACCGTGGCCGGAACGAACCCGGAAGACATTGATATTTCCGTGCACGGAGATCTCCTCACGATCCGGGGCAAACGGAACGCGGGACGGGAAGTGAACGACGATGATTGGTACTACCGCGAATGCTACTGGGGCGCCTTTAGCCGATCCGTGGTTCTCCCCTACGAAGTCCTTGCGGAGAAAGCGGAGGCAAGCCTTAAAAACGGCGTCCTAGAAGTACGCGTCCCGATCCAGGAAGCCGCGGAGCGAAGCATCCGTGTAAACGTGAAAGAATAGGTTGCAGTGGGCAGGTTGCAGGTGGCAGATTTCTTTTTGAGCGGGAGCCTTCATAGAGAGATCTGCAACCTGCAACCTACAACCTAAGCGTATGTCCAAACGAAAAAAGAAGAAGAAATCCCAACAATCAAAGGAAGCCTTGAGGAAGGAGGCCGTGAAGACCGTGGAGCCCGAGGCGATCATGAAGGAGGAGCCGAAGCCGGATGCGGTGAAGGAAGCTTTGGCGGCGATAAAGGAAGCGCCGAAGGAGGATCCGCCGCCCGAGAGCGGACGGAATTCGAACATCCGGGCCATGCTCACGTGGTCCATCACGGTCACGGTTGCTTTCGCGATCCTCGCGGGTCTCGGTGCATTCGCGATCCTCGGATACGGGAGGCTCTATGAAAACCGCGTCTTCCCGGGCGTTCGCGTGCTCAACGTTCGACTCGACGGACTCACTGCGGAAGAGGCCCGAAGCGCGGTGCACGGAGCGATCGACGCTTCGCTCAAAGACGGACTTCGGTTTCGGTACGACGGGCGCGATATTACGCTCGAAGCAACGACCGTGGCTCAGAATGATCCGGATGCCTCCAGGGATCTCGTGCAGTATGACATCGAAGAGTCCATCGTGGCGGCCCTCTCGTACGGTCGAAGCGGATCCGTGGTTCGGGATACGCTCTTGCGCTGGAAAGCGCGCGTAAAACCCGCGGCGCTCGATGTGAACATCTTCGTTGATGAGGAAGGGATTCGGGAAGGTATCATTCAAGCCACGGGAGACCAGGTAACGGCCGTGCAAAATGCAGCGCTTAGCGTGGTATGGAATGAAGAGACCGGAAAGACGGAATCGACGATCCGGGAATCGAGCGAGGGGGAGAATCTCCGGCTCGAAATCGCCCTCGCGGAACTCCGTGAACAAATTGAGACGCTCAATTTCGAACCCATCGAGCTCAGCAGCGAGACGGTTCGGCCCTCGATCACCAGGGAAGATATTGAACCGCTCATTGATGATGTCCCGATGTGGATCGATGATGCCCCGTTCACGCTTACGTACGAGGGTCGGGAGTACATCGTCTCTAAAAAACGATTCGCCTCATGGATCGGAGCCGTAGAGAAGGAGGGCAACGTCGTCCTTTCAATTGATCCCGAATTCTTTCACACGGACGTACGCGCACTCGCTCCCATTGAGCAGTCGGCGTCAAAAGGATCGCTGAAAATTGAGGGTGACCGCGTGGTCTCTTTTGAGGCCGGTACCACCGGATACGCGATCAAGGATGATGAGACGCTCAACGGAATACTGGAAGGCCTCGGATCGACATCGGAGTTCCCGATCATCGCCGAACGCGTCGAAGCATCCCTCGCGGGCCAGGATCCGGAACGATTGGGCATCAAAGAAATCATCGGCATCGGCCGATCGAACTTCGCCGGATCCCCGTCCAATCGCCGAAAGAACATCGCCCTCGGCGTGGAGAAGGTGAACGGCTCCCTCATTGCTCCGGGAGAAGAGTTCTCCCTGCTCCAAACGCTCGGGGACATCACCGCGGCAAACGGCTGGCTGGCCGAACTCGTGATAAAAGGAAATACGACCGTGCCGGAGTATGGCGGCGGTTTATGCCAAATCGGGACGACCACGTTCCGCGCAGCTCTTCAAGCCGGCATGAAAATCACTGAACGCCGGAATCACAGCTACCGCGTGAGCTACTATGAACCCGCGGGTACGGACGCGACGATCTACGAGCCGAGTCCGGACTTCCGCTTCATGAATGACATGGAAAACTACGTGCTCATCCACGCATACCTCTCCGGCAATGAAGTGATCTACGAATTTTGGGGCACAAAGGACGGCCGCGAGGTAACGGTGAGCGATCCGCGCATCTACAACATCACGTCTCCCCCGCCGACCAAGCTCGTGGAGACCCTGGACCTCGAACCCGGAAAGAAGCGCTGCACGGAATCCGCGCACGCCGGCGCAGATGCCGCGCTTGATTATAAAATTAAGTACGCAGACGGATCCGTGCACGAAGAAACATTCTTTTCCCACTACCGTGCTTGGCAGGCCGTATGTTTGGTGGGCGTGGAGTCGCTATCGGATGGCACGGAAGACGGTACGGGAGACGGGAACGCTGAAGAAGCAACGAAAGAAGATAACGGAACTCCCGCCGAAGACGACGGGGGGAGCGAAGAAGCAGCCGTGGAAGAATAAACCCTCGGCTTCCCGAGGGGATTTTGTACCTCCGTCGGACGCGTCAGCGTCGCGACGGGGATGGGGTGGTATTGTGGAGGTTGTTAGAAACGCATTTACTGACAGGTTCCAGGGGCTATTTGATTCACAGTCTCACGAAGGGCTGTGTCTGAGGGGCACTTGTTTTCAGTAAAACGAGTATTTAGTAAATCTAACGCGGAGTTTTTCGCCAGTTCTTTCGTATGTTCATCAACATTCGTTCCATAGAGACTTGTCCATGCATAAAAATAGAACTGTCCAGCCCAAGCACCCATTTCATCGATTGTACGATCATAAACCATATCACCGTTATCATCACTTGCCGTGTGAGTTTTATGATTTATTGCATGAACCCCCTCATGAACCCAAAGTCCTACGTTATAAATTGGATTACGAACGAAGCCGTCTAATAAAAATATCGAGTCACTTGGAGAGTCGGCTTTTTCGCAAGTCTTGCTCATGCTCTTTACAGAATAAAGTCTGGAATTTGACCCTCCAAAATGGAAGCGTACCGTGGCAGATGTTTTTTCCTGATTTTCTTCTGTCGCTGCACTTGAGTAAAAATCGCATTCGATAAATGGAACGATTAAGGCTTTATTACTTGTTAAAGGTAAGTGGTACGTATAATTCTTCAAAGAAAACCATTCGTAAAGCGATTGATCATTCGTGAATGGCAAGGGCCTTGAAAACCGAAGGTCGCGCATGAGTTTAAGGGTATTGTAAATTGCCAATCGCGAAGGATTCGTTGAGTGCAAGTTACATTCAAAGGGGTAATCATCCCATTTTGTATCCGGATAGAAAACGGGCAAATAGCGAGGGTCCGTTACATTACGAGCATCAATAAACCACAGGTTGAAATCGTCATGGAACTGATCGACGTCTTGAGCTGTGGGGCAGGTTAAATAATCAGCGATGACATTATTCTGCGCTTGCGGACTTGTTAAGTCCGTCTTTGGAGTAAAAGATGTATACGCTTGCAATTCAACATTTCGATTGTAATCCAATATCTCTGAAATACTGTTGCCGATAGAATAATTTCCAAAAAAAGCGTCAGAAATGTCATCAATCTGTTTTGCCCAATCATCTCCATATAAATATCGTGCCATCTCTTCCGTCTCTACCCATCTCAAGACCCCGCCTGAACTTACCGCGTAAACCTTTGGATCC
>CAYMPS010000007.1:0-14267 GCA_964392485.1 uncultured Gammaproteobacteria bacterium
GGTGATTTAGTTCATTTCCCATTATAGCGCTGTGACTTTTGCTTTATAGTACCCAGCCGCTCACTCTTGACAATCCGGCGAATTTAGTGCATGCTGTCCGGTGCTTTGCACAACAAAGACAAGGAGGCTCCATTGGACAGCTCGGACATTTTCACCAACACATTGAGATCTGCACTGGATGTGCTCGACCGTCTCGTTGCCGTCAAAGAAGGCGTTGGAAAGATCGGCGAGCGAACGGCGCGCGAACTCACCGACGAGGACAGCCGGCTTCGGCGGCGCTTGCGAAGCCGTCTGAAGTTCACGGGACTGGACAGTAAAAAGATGCGGCAGCTCCTGCGTCTGCAGGCGCGAATCCTCATCCCCGCGTGGGACGGGGACGATATCATCGACGCGTGCGATGCATGCGACTGCGCGGAGATCGATGAATGGCGCGTACGCGCCGTGTTCGAAGAAATTATCGAGCGCGAAGCGAATTTCGTACCGGCGTTCTTCCACGGACTTACGGATGTTCAACGATACGAACTCAAACGACTCTGGATTCGGAGGAACCTTCCGGTGCCGCCGAAGCCCGAACAGAACGATAGGATTATCGCTCGCTGCCGTGAACTCGGCATCAATGAATGGCGCATCGCTTTGGCAGGTACGCGTTTGGAACACAACGGCTACTAGACCCCTTCGAAGAAGATCGAGGGGGTCTTCCAATTTTTAATCCATGGCCGCGCCACGTGAACGACGGCGTCATAAAATCCTGTGCCCCGTAAAAAACCTTGTTGTGCTCGGTTCCACGAGGCACGTAAAAACGACGGATGAGCCGTCGTTTTTACGTGGAGCGGGTAACGGGAGTCGAACCCGTATCTTATCCTTGGCAAGGATACATAATAGCCGCTATACGATACCCGCCTGCGCCCTTCGGATTACGGCGGGTAAACCCGCAACGCAGCCTTTATGGGAGCTGGCATTTCTTCTGTTTTGCGGAGGGATACTAACAATTCATGCGTAAAAATGCAAGGGCATCACATCTGACTCACGAACACATTCCCGCGAAATTTTTTAAGAGCTTCTCCCCCGCTTCCCCGGACATCTCCGGATGAAACTGCACGCCGTAGATGAACTTGGACACGTGCTTCATGGCCTCGTTCTCGCATGAACCGGAGCGCGCCAACGGCTCGAACGTATTCGGGATACTGACGGACTCCTCATGGTATTCGTGAAATCGCGTTCCGCTCCGGATGTTTCCGAACAGATTATCCTCTTTGAGAAATTCAATCTGAAACGATCCGCGAACCAAGTTCCCTTTGTTGATCATCGCACGATGAAGCATGCCGATGATTTGGTGGCCGAAGCAAACTCCCAGAACCGGAACCTCCGCTTCCGTCAAAAAACGCAGAGCATCAAGGTACGGCTTCGGATCTTCTTCCGTGAGAAGAACGGGTGAACCGCTCACGATGTAGCCCGTGGCCGAATCGCTCTGCACGCCGCTCCCGCGCAGGACCGAAACCGTATCATGCAAAACGGATGCCTCGCCGAGTATCTCGGAAAAACGCGGGGCGTATTCACTGCCGCAGTCGATAATGCGAATCATATGATGGCCATTGGCTTTTAGCCTTTAGTTTTTTGCTTTTAGGCCTCTGGGGAAATACCTCCGCAATATAAGACGGTTGCATACTAAAAGCTAATAGCTAACGGCTAAAAGCTACTGCGCCCAGCACCTGCGCGACGCGAGCCACGGCAGGGTTCCCTGCCTGCCGTAGAGGTAGAGCGCCATGTCGATATTCGCGTACGGGTTGGTCTTTCGCAGCCCGGCCTCGTACTGCGGCGTGAGGCGTTCGGTCCCGTCGATGATCTGAAAGTAGCCGAAGGCCGTTGAGCGCCTATTCTTGATCATGCGCCACTTGCTCTCGCAGACCGCGATCCTGTTCAGGAGCTCATAGTCATACCCTTCCTCCTCCGCTCTCAGACGTAAATACTCCCGCGGAAACGGGTGCACATCCACGCCCGCGACATCCTGCGCTTCAAGCGTTTCCACCAACTCCACGAACGGCGTGTTCATGAGGTTCGTGGCCTGCGCGAACGTAATCTTCTCCGCAGAGAGCAGAGGCGCAGTCGCGGCATCAACTTCCACATAGTAGATGGCGGACCAGAACACGAGCATGGACCCGATGATGAGCGACAGGAACATGGTGCGCATGTACGGATGGAGGCCGCCGGGCTGTCGCACGAGCGGATGCATGAGCTTCATGGGAATGGCGCGCCTGACGACGCTCCATATTCGTATCAAAAAAACGCGAAGCGTTTCGATTCGCGCGCGCGTCTTCCCCCTTTTCTTTTTCGCGTTAGTGTAACGACGCATAGACATCCGAACTGTTTTAACACCCGGCGTTTGACGTTTAGCTTTTGGCGTTTGGCTCACGCGGAGACTCCTTTGGCCAAATGCCAAACGCCAAATGCTAAATGCATCTCTCCCGGAAGGCCGTGCGGCGCGAAACGATGTTCGCACAACGCGTTTCTTCGTCGTTTTGTTCTGCATAGCGCCCATGCACCACGTAAAAATGAGTATAGATGATGCGCGCAAAAAACAAAAACGAGCCCGTTCGGAGTAACCGATCAGGCCCGTAAGATTGTTGAGGGGAAGGTTACGAGGCCTGAAGGCCGGGAAGCGCTTCCGTGTTAACCATCATGCCGCCGGCGAGCTCATTGCATGCCGCAGCGCGCGCCGTAAGCTCCTTTGCTTTCTTGTGCAGTTCCCTCCGCAGATACGCTTACAGATCTTCGAGCCCTTCGCGCCACGTCATGGGATGGGTCGCCTGGGAAGACTCGATCTCGCGTTCACAGTTCTCCGGACGAAAACGGTACCTGCGCAGGACGACCCCGCACGTGACGCCTTGAGCGTGGACCGTGACGTCAAGCGCACTCTCTGTCATGATCGGCGCAATGAATCGCGGCGACTGCCGTTTCGCCAGCGCCATGGCAAGGAACACGAGCTGTTCACGGAGATCTTCCATGTCTTCAGGAGCGTATACTCTCTTCTTCCGAATCGAAATTGTGAGCAAGTTCCGTTTGACGGTGCACCGGGACTTTCTGGCAATGGCCATGATGACCTCCTATGTAAAGGCCGGATGGCAAACGTAAGACAAAGCGGTGTTTTTGTCAATGCGTGATCCGGTTGCGTCCGTGCCCTCGATTCATTCCTTAACGAGGCTTTTCCCACCGCGGCAGGACGAAAAACAACTTGAACACAAAGAGCGCGAGGGAATTGTCGACGTTCCTGTCCAAAAAAACGATGCCATTGCGCAATTCGATCATCTTCACTAATCTCAGTACTGAAGGAGGAATCATGAATACTTTCCAAGGTTGCACGTTCCAACTGCATACGTACCTTCAAGAGCGATCCACCGCATCTGTGCGCAAAGCGCAGCAGCGCGTACGAAATCTAATACATGAGAAGGAACGCGAACGCAGCGGCATCGACGGCCTGCCGCCGGCCGACGGCTACCCGTTCTCGCTTGCCCGACCCGCGCAATCGCAACGGACGAAGCCTTCGCGGAAGAAGTGAGGTGGTCATGTCCATCTTCCAGCTCCGCATGCACCTTCAGCAACGAGCCACGATGCCCTTGGACGAAGCCCTGCAGTGCGTCCAATGGCGCAAGTACTTCAGACAGTTCGAGGAAAACGGCCAGCGCGTACCTCCGGAAGAGATCGAGGCGTACCGCGCATTCCAACGCTCATGCGAAGAACGAAAGCGTCGAGATACGGCTTCCAAGAAATAGAAGTAGTACGTGGAACGCACACCGCTCGCCCTCAACCAAACGCACCGCCCTCGGGTGCGTTTTGCTTTGAGAGATAAAAAGCCGCGAGTTTTCGCTCGCGGCTTTTTTGGTGCCCAGGGCCGGAATTGAACCGGCACGCCCATACGGGCCCGACATTTTAAGTGTCGTATGTCTACCAATTTCATCACCTGGGCTTCTTTTTTATATTCCTCCCCCGATGCGTCGGCTTCAGACTATGACAATTAGGACACAAAATCCGCAAATTTTCAAGTCGATTATCCCGCGCATCCCCGTTAATATGATCGAGCTCTAACGGAACCCTCCCGTCCTTTGATCGTTCCGCCCACCCGCACTCTTCACACGTTTGTTTCTTTTTTCCGCTAAGAAACAAACGTTTTTTCAATTTATAACTTTGATAGTCGCTTCTCTTTACAAGAATCCGTTCAAGCGGCGTACTCGGCTTAAACAAACCCTTCATCCCGCGGCTCCATCCCCTTCCTTTCAGATGAGATGTATCGATATGATACGCCTTAAGGTACTTTGTTATCTGATCGTAATTTCCTCCCGCGGGACGCAGGCCCAATGCTTTAATAATTTCAC
Source organism: uncultured Gammaproteobacteria bacterium (assembly GCA_964392485.1). Classification (GTDB taxonomy): domain Bacteria; phylum Patescibacteriota; class Patescibacteriia; order 2-12-FULL-60-25; family 2-12-FULL-60-25; genus 2-12-FULL-60-25. The sequence continues at coordinate 4,368 of CAYMPS010000007.1, forward strand.
GAATGCTTCGCGCTTGCTTGGCCGCTTTTCTAAGTTGCGCCTCGGTCCAAGATTTCGCCATAGCACATTGCAGAATAGCATATGGTAGAGATAAAAACAATATATAAACCATCGCCTGTACCGTGTCATTTTGACCCGGCATGATACGAAAAATTTTACAAACGCATCTCGATGCTCAAATCGCATAAACGCGACAGCACCGCCCACGGAGATCGTGAGCGGTGCGTTGAGTTGAACGTCAGATATCAAGAGATTTGCCCTTAAAGGAAATGTCGATGATCGCCCGCTCGGCTTCGTTGCATTTGGGCCGAAGGGCGATGAGGACGGATGTTCTCATGTAATCGGGAAGGCGTTTAACGCGGAACAGCGCCGTTTTTCTCTCTTCAGGCGCCATGCCTTCGAAATTCGCCAGGATGAACGTGCGCTGAAACTCCGACGGAAATTTCTCGAGCGTGAGAAGCAGGTCCATGCGCTTCGCGGGAAATGCTTTGAACAAACGCCCGAAGAACCGCTGCCGATCTTGAACCGGCACTCGCCGCTCACCGAGCAAGGAACTTCGTACTTCGAGAAACGCACTGTCAGACAATCTGCCCGGCTTCACGTGCAGGAAGTACTCGAGCGCAATGCCCGCGTCCGCTTCAATGAAGAGCGACGCGAGCTGTGCGCCCGGCTTCCAAGGCATGTGTTTCGAAGCGTATCGAGCGAAGCGCGCATGGCCCCTGTACCGCATCTTCAAATGATTCCCCCACCAGCTCTCCGCGTCGCGAATGCCCTCTTCGAGCGTGACGATCACCTTCCCCTGCGCATTCGGCTTTGAAGCCGGCTTCGGATAAAACCGGCCGTGGTTAATCGCGTCAATCACGCGCTGGTACACCGCATTCGTGTCGGGTAATTCGTAGATGAACGCGACGAAATGATCTCTCACGTCTCGACGCTCTTCCTTTTCGAACCACTTGAGCAGCGGGAACACGGTCTGCCCGCCGAAACGTTCGATCTCCATGACAACGAACGCGGGTTCCGGCTCACCGGAAACACCGGCTTTCAAAAAAGCCGCAAACCCGGGCTCGCCAATGACCTTGAGGATGCTGGCCATGAGCGATGCGTGCAGCCTGCCCCGCATGCTCTTCGAATCGAATTGCGCGCGGGCGTCTTTCGCCAAGCACTCCGCATTCTTGCGAATCGCGGCCTTCGCCTTATCTCCATCCGCGAGCCAGTCGATGAGACCGGCCCGTGCTTTGATCTTCGCGTTCGCCTTTTTCGTGATGCGCTTGTCTTCGCGCTTATCTTCCTCCGAGAGCCTGCCGTAGATCTTCACACGCCTATCTATGGCATCGAATTGCTCGACTTCCTCGCGAACGCCTTCCATGAGATACGCGACCAGCCCCTTCAAGCGATCGCACGTAATCTTCACAGCGAACGCTTCACTGATGGCCGGCCTGTCTTTTTTGTCGGCGGATTCGATGAGCTCAAAATCTCGGTGCGTCCAGACCGCCGTTGGCTGCCGGAGCAATTCTACCAACGTTTTTTCCTTCTTGCGGTTCCCATCTTCCGCCTTCGTCGAATCGTCCGCGGATTCCCGCGAACCGGCGGTGGATTCCGGCTCCGGTATTTTTTTCTCACAGCCCATCAGGGAAACCAGCAGCAGCGCGGCGATCCCAAATATCCATCTGAATACGAATGTCGATGCACGTTGTTCCATCCCTCGTCTCCTTTTTGAAAAGAACGATGCGAACCTCGGTTACCTAAACACGATCCGGCACGTGCGTCCAGCCTTCTACTGCACCCCCCACTCCGCCTCGCACGCTGATTCGTGTTGTCGACGAACTTTTGCGCGAGAGGCAACTTCTTCTTCGGAATACCCGAATGCGCTTTCGAAGGCGGAGATCGTTTTGTCCGTTTCGCGCAGGAAGGCGATCTGAGACAGCGCTTCGTCTCTGACAACGTCCTCAATATGGAGGAATATGTTCGCATCGCCCTTCCCGCGTTCGTTCAGATACCCGTGCCGGATCATGAACCGGAGCGTTTCAAAATATTCCGTGGTTGCCTGTTTCTGGCGTTTCCGAATCTTCTCAAGGCTTAAAAGACCGTTGAGAATTTCTTCGCGGAGCGCATGCATGAATTCGAGCTTCTGCCCCCCGGTCGGTTCACGGCCTTCGAGGAGGACGCCCCATATCCGTTCATCCTGCTCATCAATACCCTCCCCCTTCGCTGGTTCAAACAACGATGATCGTTCCTCCGCGATTCGTTCGAATACGCTCATATCAGCCTTCATTCAACTTCCGAGAGATCCAGTCGATCCGCGACACGCCCTGCGGCGGTTCATCCTTGAGGATACTGAACACGCGTTCCTGGCTCGCGCTCATGCGCTGTGCGCGCGACGTTAAACCGCGGACATGGCGCGAAATGGCCATGAGCGTATCACGCTGCCTGTTCAAAAGCGGAGCATGCATGCACCCATCCTAGCAGGGAAGGGCGTCCTCCGTCACCACTTGCGGGAAGCGAATAAACATGATGATATGGATGGCGCTGACATCCAACCCGAAAGAGGAATGAATGGCTGGACGAGAAAACAAACGGGGAAGAACATCCGATCGTCTCGGCGAAGAGCTGCTCCCGCTCAGGAGCCACCCGCCCCTTCAGGAGGATGACGCTCGTGCGGAAAAAAGAGCGAACGAGAAGCCGCGCATCGTGAAGCGCTGGCTCGGAAAGAAACCTCACAGATTCGGAAAGACGGGCTTCGCGGATATCTAGAGGCTCTCGCCTCCGTCGAACAAAACTCCCTCTCGCCCCGTGATGCATCGCGTCACGGGGCTTCTTTTCGGGCATGGGCATGGGGCAACGGGTCTCTTCCTGAAGCGAGGTGGCATGACGCACGAACCTTTAAAAGAGACCCCCTGCCCCCTGCCCGTTGCCCCATGCCCGCGAGGAGGGTAATCTCCATTTCATGGATGAACCCCTCCAAACCCTCCGCGCCGTAGCGCCGGAGGTACAAGCCGAAGAAGAGAGCTTTGATCTGTCCCTGCGGCCGAAAACCATGGGAGAGTTCATCGGCCAATCCAAGGTCAAAGAAAACCTTTCGATCTTTTTGGAAGCGGCCAAAGGGCGCGGAGAGCCCTGCGAGCACGTTCTGTTCTACGGGCCCCCGGGCTTGGGCAAAACCACGCTCGCGCACGTGATCGGGCGTGAGATGGACGCGAACATCCGCGTGACGAGCGGGCCGGCGCTCGAACGCGTGGGCGACCTCGCGGCCATTCTCACGAATCTGGAAGACGGTGATGTGTTATTCGTCGACGAGATCCACCGCATGAACCGGACGATCGAGGAGGTGCTGTATCCGGCCATGGAGGATTACGCGCTCGACATCGTGATCGGCAAAGGACCCACGGCGCGCACGCTCCGACTGGATCTGAAGCGCTTTACGCTCGTGGGCGCGACAACGAGGCTCTCGCTCCTCTCGGCTCCGCTCCGTGATCGTTTCGGCACCATCTACCACCTGGATTTCTACAATGAAGATGAGATGACCGACATCGTAAAGCGCTCTTCGCGACTGCTCGACATTCCCATTGACGATGGAAGCGCCCGATCCATTGCAACGCGAAGCCGCAGAACACCGCGCATTTCAAACCGTCTCCTCAAGCGCTCCCGCGACTACGCGCAAGTGAAAGGCGACGGAGCGCTGAGCGAACGGATGGTGATCAACGCGCTCGAGAGTCTGGATATCGACGCGTACGGATTGGATGACGTGGACCGCAGGCTCTTGAGGGCTCTCATTGAAAAATTCAAAGGCGGCCCCGTGGGCCTTTCGACGATTGCCGCCGCGATATCAGAAGAAGTGAGCACCATCGAAGAAGTCATCGAACCGTTTTTGATGCAGGAAGGATTTTTGGCACGCACGCCCAGAGGTCGCATGGCTACAGAGCTCGCGTACAAGCACCTCGGCTTCGAGGCACCGGAGGATCAGCAAGCCCTCGTATAAAATATCGGATGTCGAATATCGAATAAGCGCCATGAATACGCCCGGCATCCGTTCGAGTATTTCGATATTCGAAATTCGATATTCGATATTAGCCCTGCTATACTATCCCCATGGTTCCCTTAGGCTACTTCCTCATCGCGTGGCTCGTACTCTTGGCATGCTACGCTGTGTTCGTGCTCATCACGCTCATCCAGATGCTCCGGCACGGGCTCCCGTCGCCGTTTACGTACCTGTCCACGTTCATCTTTATCGCTGTTATCGCAGCGGTCGTATTGGGTTGCGGCATGTACTTTTTAAACGTGGATTGGGATCAAACCATCCATGTTCTTTCTGGAGTAACGGGTCTCTTCTTTAAAGACAGCGGATTGACCGGGGGCGAAGCCCCGCTCGATATTCCCCTATGATTGATCTGAGCAACATCCCGGGCTCCCAGCCGGATGAACAAACGGTCTTCTTCCTTCGGAGGCACTGGTTCGTAATGCTCCCGGTCATCATCGGCTTCTGCGTCGTTCTCGTTTTGCCCGTAGCCGTCTACTCCTTGATCAATATCCAAAGTCCCGAATTCTTTCTGAAACAGGGAGCATTCGAGCTCTACGTCCTGGGAGCCAGCATGTTCTTTCTGTATGCCTGGCTCTTCTTGTTCCAAAACTACATCGATTGGTACTTGGATATTTGGATCGTCACGAACTACCGCATCATCAACATCGAACAGCACGGACTCTTCGGCAGGACCATGAGCGAGCTCATGCTCTACAACGTGCAGGACGTGACGAGTGAAATCATAGGTCTGATTCACACGGTCTTTGATTACGGAACCATTCACATTCAGTCAGCAGGCGAGACCAGCCGCTTCGAATTCGAAGACATTGAACACCCGAACCACGTGGCGAAACGCGTCTTGGAGCTTGCGCACATCCGTAAGATCCAACATCAACGAAAAGGAAACGAACCCATTGGAACGACAATATAAAAAAGCTTATAGCTTATAGGATATTAGCTTATAGGTTTCTGCCTGGCGGGTATGCGCTCAGAGAGACCTATAAGCTATAAGCTATAAGCTAACAACCTATAAGCTAGAAGTATTTCATGATCTCAACGCCCGTATAGAAGTGCTTGAGTATTTTGATGTAATCATCGCCTTCATTCGCCATACCGAGTGCGCCCGAAGCGCTCATACCAACACCATGACCCCAGAGCGTGCGCCCCGCATCCTGCGGCACGGGAACGGTTACGAGCCACGGGTAGTTGGATCCGCCGTACCATACCTCTCCCCAGCTTCGCGTACGCCCGTCTGATCGGCTGAAGTACGGCGTAATGGCGAGCTTTCCCTGATAGGTGACGATCTGTCCGCGCGTTTCCGTGACCGCTTGCACGATCTTGGGACTGCGCGCCTCGGCGCCGTACCCGCGGTACACCTGGTCGTATTTGCCGTCGATCTGAAAACCCCGCGTCTCATGCTTGGTCCCGCGCGTCCAGTGGTAGTAGCCGTACGTGCGCGCGGCGATGAGGAGGGCTTTCTGATACTCGAGCGGGCTCACGTCGCTCGTTTCCGCAATTCCGCGCAGGTAGAGCTCCATGGGGAGTTCGTTGATGGTCCACACGTCGTGATCCGGATCGTCCGCCGCGTATCGGAGCTCCAAGATGCCGCGGAACTTGTTGTCGTCCGCTCCCGGGTACCACGATACGGGCCGATGGAAATCCGACATCTCGAGCGGATCCCACTCCCCGCTGGTTCGTTCCACCTTATACGGTTCGGATGACTGCGACGTGCATCCGGGACCGGTCAGCTTGTAAACGAGATTCGTGCGATCAAACTTGATCGTCGCTTCCTGATCCTTCTCGAAAGAACAGATGGTCTTCGTGCCTTGGAATACGCGGAACGGGCCCGTGTACCCTTTGACCTTCATCTGATCATCCGTTGTGCGGAAGAGCCCTACGCGAACGATGGGTTCGCTCCCCGTAAAATCCGGTGCGTTCGGAATGTTCCCCGGACTCGAGACGATTGATGCGGATGACGGAGGCGTGATCGGCGGATTGACCTGGTACGACCCGTCGCTCGTTACGGTAACCGGAATATCCACGTACGCTCCCTCCACTTGCTTGTCATCCGCGAACAGCGCGAAGCGAACCGTGTAGGTTCCCCGCTTGGGCGGAGCCTTCAGTTCAAACGTGAGAAAGCCTATTTCTCCCGGTTTTGTGGGATTTTCTTCCTTTATAGCTTTAGTCGCCGTCTCCCATGTTTCGTGATACACCCAGGAATCGCTCGTACTGACCGTTGCGGATTTTACGGTGGAGAGCACGAGGGAGCGCGTGCTCCAGACCACGTTTCCCGTATTCTTGAATCCGTACGTAACGACGGCCGTATCACCTCCCCTAAGGGAGAGACCCCGCGTTGAGCGCAAGAGCAAGAGGCCGGAGTACGTTTGGCTCTCGGATGGCGCCGGTACGGGAGCGGGATCGGCTTGAGCCTCCGAGACGATGACGGTCAGCTTGGTCTCCGCGCTGCGCATCCACGCAACGTCATCCGCCGCAAGGCGGACGATTTCCGTAAACGTTCCCGGACGCGATGCATGGACCTTAAACGAAACCGTTGTCGATCCTCCGGGAGCCACGCGAGCGTCTTTGATGCCTCCGGGTGTTTCGCGATCAATCCATGAAGCGTCCTGAAGCGGCGACGTATGGAGATCCGCTAAAAACAAATTCACCTTTTCATATCCGCTTCCTCCGACCCACGTCTTCTCCCCGGTGTTTTTATACGTGAGAACAACGGTCTGCGTTTCGCCGACGGACATGTTCAACGTAACGGCATCTTTATCCACCGTTCCGTCATACCCGCGCCACATGGCATGCGTTGTCCGAGGCGCCATGATGAGAACCGCGGCAAAAAGAAAACAAGCCCCGGCAGACCACCTCAAACGAGTGACCTTGTGCCAAGCCTTGCTTTGTTCATTCTTCTTCATAACGCCTTGCTCCATCTTACACCCCCGGAAGCCAAACGTTTCCGATGAAAACATATTGTAAAATCGACTTTTCTTATTTGTTTTTCCTCACTTGTATACTAAATAATAGCATTAAACGAGCGTGTGGTCAAAGTACTTTGTCATTTTCGCTTAATGGAGACGATTTATTAATGAACCATGCTTGTACCCTTGGCTCACGAATAATTATTGGGTTCCTACGAATTACGAATATGGTACGAATTTACGAATGATTCTATGGGAGTATGAAAAGGCACGGATGTGCAAGATGTTTAGAGCTTCTCGATAGCATTCATAGATTCGTACCATATTCGTAATTCGTAGGAACCTATTCCGAACGTCTCAGACATGGCACAATACCAACCATGTCACTCGCGCGTGCGCTCGCAGCGAACACGGCCGTACAAATAGCCGGGAAGGTCGTCTCGATCATCATCGGCGTGATTGTGGTGGGCATCATGACGCGCTTGCTCGGGCAGGAAGGGTTTGGCGCGTACTCCACGGCCAATGCGTTCCTGCAGGTCTTCGCCATCGTGCTCGACATGGGACTGAACGTGATGGTCGTACAGATGCTCAGCGAACGGAGGGGAGATACGGCCTTCGAGAACAGAGCGGTCAGCGCCGTCTTCAGCCTGCGATTCTTTAGCGCCCTCATCATCCTTTCGATCGCACCCATCATCGGACTCTTCACGCCGTACGCATGGGAACTGAAAATGGCCTTCTTCGCCATCTGGGCATCGTTCTTCTTTACGGCCTTGAACCAGATCGTCATCGGCGTTCAGCAGCGACATTTGAAGATGCACGTGGTGGCCATCGCCGAAGTTGCGGGGCGCACGGTATTACTCGCCGGGGTCTTGATCGCCACAGCCATGCACTGGGGCCTCATCCCCGTGATCCTCATCGTGTCGCTGGCCGGCACCGCGAACTTCTTCGTGAACTTTTTGATCGCGCGGCGGTACGCGCGCTTTACGCTGAGAGTCGACGTGGACTTCTGGAAGCTCACGATCAAGCGCTCCTGGCCCATCGGCGTCTCCATCCTCTTCACGCTCATCTACTTTAAGTCGGATACGCTCATTCTGAGCTGGGTCCGACCTTTGAGCGAAGTCGGCATCTACGGCGCGGCCTACCGCGTGCTCGAAATCCTCGCGGTCTTCCCGTTCATGTACGCGGGCGTGCTCCTCCCGATCATCGCGAACGCCTGGACGAAGGGACGGAAAGAGCGCTTCGCAAACCTCATCAGACGAAGCTTCGACGCCTTTGCGATCCTCACGCTTCCCATGCTCTTCGGCACGCTCATCGTGGCGGACAAGGTCATGGTGCTCGTTGCCGGTCCGGACTTTTTAGCCTCCGGCGGCATATTGCGCATCCTGATGATCGCAACGGCAAGCATCTACCTGGGCACGATCTTCTCGCACGCCGTGGTGGCGCTTAACAAACAAAAGGCCATGCTCCCCTACTACATTGCGGTTGCGCTCATCACGCTCGCGCTCTACATCATCTTCATTCCGAAGTACGGTATATGGGCCGCAGCTTGGCTCACGGTGTTTTCCGAAGTCACCGTTGCCGTGATCACGCTCGTCATGACCTGCGTTTCCGCCAACATGAAGCTCAACTGGGTTCCGGCCGGCAAAGCGCTCACTGCATCCATTGTCATGTACTTCGCGGCCAAGCCATTCATCGATATCTCGCTCGCCCTCACCATGATCGTTGCCGCGGCCGTCTACACCGCACTCATCTTCGCGATGAAAGCCGTGCCTATGGATATTGTCCGAGAGATCATGCAGGCGCGGAAGGGAGCGCCTACGGCGGATGATACGATTGGATAAATGTTAACGAGTTAGCGTGCTACGTGTTAACGTGTTTCTCGAAACACAGAACACGGCAACCCGTAACTCGCCAACACGTAAACTGTTCGCGTATGGACTCACTTACCTTCGAACTCCTCGTCATTGCCGCCCTGTGGGGCTGGTGGGCTTGGCGCAGTCCGAAAGACGCCTTCATCGGCCTGCCGATCCTGCTTCCGACGTACGTTGTCCGCGCGAAGATCGGTCCGATTCCGACGACGGGATTGGAGCTGGCTGTGATCGCGACGCTCGTCGCGTGGATGGCGAATCGGAAGTGGGTAGGATTAAAAGAGGCGTGGATTACATTCGGCGGCTGGCGGCTGGCGGCTGGCGGCTGGCTTTTGGCGGGACTTGCCGCGGTTATCGTGGCGCCGGATCATGTAGCGGCGCTCGGCTTGTACCGCGCGTACTTCATTGAACCGATCCTCTTGTTCTTCATGGGGTTCGATGTCATCCGTTCGCAGAAAGATCGGAAAGGACTCGCATCCAACTTCGGTTTCATCGCCGTGATCATCGGAGCCTGGGCCATCGTGCAATACCTGACCGGCTGGGGCATCCCGTCTCCCTGGGATGCGATTGAGGGACGCCGCGCCGTGGGTCCGTTCCCGTTCCCGAACGCACTGGCGCTCTTCGTCGTACCGATTGCCGTACTCGCGTTCGCAGACAGGGTACGGGCATGGGGCAACGGGCATGGGGCAACGGAAGGGATGCATGATGCCCTCATGTCGCCCTTCCTCGGATGGCTGACGGTGATCTCGGGGATTGTTGCGATGCTCCTGGCCAAGAGCGATGGCGGATTGATCGCGTTCGGAGCCGCGGCATTCGTGGCACTCATCCTAAAGAAGAAGGCGCGCGTCCCCGCGATTGCCATCACGGTCATCGGATGTATTCTGATCTTCGCACTCCCGCAAACCCGCGCGCCCGCGCTCGAACGCATCACCTTCAGCGAATGGTCCGGAAAAGTCCGGCTCGTCATGTGGGGCGAGACGATCGAAATGCTCAAAGACCGTCCGATCTTCGGCGCAGGCCTTGGTGCGTATCCAACCGTGATCGCGCCGTATCACGAGGCGGACTGGATGGAGATCTTCCAGTATCCGCATAA
>CAYMPS010000007.1:14367-24420 GCA_964392485.1 uncultured Gammaproteobacteria bacterium
GGCGTTTGGCCAGAAGGTGCCTAAAAGAAGCCGGATGCCAAATGCCGGATGCCGGATGCCAAACACGGACTTGTCCTTGGCGCTTCCTATCATTACCGCAATCATCATCCATGGACTCGTCGATGTGCCTTACTTTAAAAACGACCTTGCGATCGCGTTCTGGCTTTTTATCCTGATCACAACTCCGATTTATGCAACCAAAAAAACTGATCGTTGAAGTCGCGGGATGGTACGGCATGCTCGCCATCCTCTCGGCCTACGCGCTCATCAATTTCCGCGTCCTTGATACCGGCACGCTCATCTATATCCTGCTGAACCTCTCGGGATCGCTCGGCATCGCGGCGAACGCCTACAGCAAGAAGAGCTACCCGCCGGCGGTGCTCAACCTGATCTGGATGCTGATCGCCGCATACGGACTTCTTCAGGTCTTTCTGACGTAAGCTGGCATTATTTTCCACGACCCTCTACCATGAATTCACGGGAATCTGCCCGCCAAAAATCCGAAAGAGGGTCCACATGATCATCCTCAAACTCATCATCGGACTCGTAAGTCTTGCGGACTTTCTTGCCGGAATCACGATTGCCTTTGCGATGATGCCCTTCTCCCTGTTGGCGGAAGCCCTCACGAACAACGCACGGGAAATCGCCATTATCTAGAAGCCGGTCCTTGGTCACCAAACGCCTGAGACAAGCCTCTTCCCTCCTAATAACACGTCTTTCGGGGCGTGTTATGCTTTTTGTATTGACAATATTGAATATTTTTTGTATAAACAATTATTCCTTCACAATTAAAATAATCCGTCTACACCTAGTTCAGAAGGGAAAAGGCAGTGAAACAAAGTGCGAATGTAAAAAAAGCCGTTCGATCAATTCTTGCTTGGGCAAAAGCGGATCAGAACAGCTACGATGGAGATGTTCGTGAACATTCATGCATAGAAAACGCGTGCGAATTCATCGCACGTCGTTCTACATGCACGCCCCTTGGTCTCGCAACGGAACAGGAAAACAACGACGCTCGTCGAACGCTCTGCGATTACTTAAAAAAAATAAAATACGAACGCGCCATGCGCTTTCTATGCAGAGCCAGAAGGGGAAGGGGTGACGTGCGCGAAGCGGTTAACGATCTCCTTCACATCGTCCAAGGGATGAGGTGGTACGGCGCGCCGACGCTTGCGGAACTCGGAACGGATACGGAAGAGCTTTCCCAACTTCTAAAGCGGGGATATATCCGGCGCGCGCAACGGAGTCTTACGAGCATACGAGCTTCCGTTCAAAGAGGTAAAATCAATGGAAACAATCTCCAACCTCTAAAAGATACTTCGGTTTACGCCAAACTCGCTGGCATCACGCTCTCTGAAATAGGCATCTGCCAAACCGAGTATGAACATCTGTGCATTACGGTGTACCGCTTATATGCGGAATATCTACGAACGATGAAGGATTCCTATTCGAGAACCTATGCGGTATGGCGGACATTGTCATTGGCGAAGGAGTTCGGTCTGACACTGGAAGAATTAAACACTTCCCGCGAAGAGCTTGTGCAGATGTTACATTTGTCGCCCAAGACGATTGCGCGCTGGAAAGAATGCTCTAATCCGAAAGAATTGTCTGGGATGGAGTTTGAGTGCGCTGTTCAACTTGGCTTGTTCAGACATGAAGAATCCGCAGCTTTCTCTTCGTCCGCTAAAGAAAAAGAAAAGCATTGCGTTCAAGCCAAATTGGACAAGTTGCGCGACATCGTCAATAACGGCGAATGTCAGGTAGCGAGCGAAGAGCCCAGTTATGATTCCGTTACCTGGCTCCGCAGATGGATGAAGGAAGCCGGTCTCTCACCAATGGATATCGGCACAAACGATCGGGAATTGTACAACATCGAGCGCGCCATTGCCCTGCGCCTAGCGCGAAACGATCTGCTTCTAATGCGAAAATACGGAAAAGGTGACGGGACATGGGCAAACGGATGCCTGATTCCACAGCTGAACTATATTCTATCCATCATGGAGAAGTTCAATCTTACGCCAAATGATGTTGGAGTGTCTAAAAGCGAAATCGATCTGCTGCGGTACAAACGGGAATAACGCCGCTGACGCCACGACGAACATTCCAGCGACTTCAAGTTGCAACACTTCTCTCCTTTTCAAACACGTCTTTCGGGGCGTGTTTTGCTTTTGACTACTCAACTTGACAAGATGCTCAAAATATGCTAGTGTGTTGGCACAAGATTTAAGGAGGTCCCATGGACAAGAGAGATAGGGTCGCCGCAAAGATCATCGTACTTTTCGTTCTGCTCTGCGCAGTTTCAGGGTTCGTTTCCGAGCAGCTTGCCGTACTGATCAGCAACTACTTCATGCCCGCCGTTCAGACGGAGCAGGAAGGACTCGCCAAGCTGGCGCTCGGCACCATCCTGTTCATGCTCTTCGGAGCCGCAACCATCATCGCCTCTTTCCGCTTCGTGAAGAGAGTGATCAACAGGCTTCCGCCGGCAAACGAACGCTACTAACGCACCAGCGCCGCTACGTCGAATGGCACTTCCATCCTGGAGGTGCCGTTTAACTTTTTATAGACAACGTCGCGATATCCTGAGGGCGGGGGCATCCCGTCCCTACGGCACCATCGCTCGCGAGCGACGTGCCTGCGTTCCATGGGGCGTCTCGATGTATCGAGGACGCAACGTCGGAAAGGGCACGCCATCGGCGTTCCCCTACGCGGACGTCTGCATCCAATACGAGATATTCATTTCGCAATATTTATTCTTTCCGCATGTGCACGACCGTCTGCGGGAATGGAATTTCGATGCTCGCCGCGTCGAATGCTTTTTTGAGCCGCTTGCGGAACTCTCCGGCCACTTCCCACTGTTTGAGCGGGACCACGTCTCCCAAAATTTTAATCTCAACCGCCGAATCGCCGAATGCGTTCACGCGCACGAATTCCATCGGCTTCTTGATCATATCCTTGTACTTCGAATCATCCGCCAGCTCCTTACCCACGTGATTCACGACGTCGATGACTTTTTCGATGTCCGCATCGTACCCGACGCCGATGTTCAAATTCACGCGCGCGAAATCCTTGGACAGGTTGGACGACTTGGTCACGGTTCCGTTCGGCACGTGGTGCACGGTTCCGTCCAGATCGCGGAGCACGGTCATGCGAAGGTTGATGTCCTCCACCGCCCCGCACGTACCGTCCAAGCAGACCACGTCTCCAACGCGATACTGATTTTCCATGATGATGAAGAGGCCGGTGATGATATCGCGGATGAGGTACTGCGCGCCGAAACCAAACGCGAGTCCGGCAACGCCGGCGCCCGCCAGGAGCGGGCCGATGTTCAAGCCGAGCTCCGAAAGCACCATCATGATGACGACGAGGTAGAGGATGACGCTGAACGCTCCGCTGAATACGCGGATGAGCGTGTCTTCCCGCTTCTTCTCCGCATCGCTCGTGGCGTAGAAATCCGGCTTTACCATCTTGCGGATAATGCGCTCAATGGAAAGGTTTACGATCTTGTTCAAGATCCACGCGCCGAGGAAGACGAGGATGATGCGCAGGCCGTTCGTGGAAAGCCAGGCCATTGCGGTTTGGACGAGGGATTGGAATGTCATATGATTGTTAGCTGGTTGAATGGTTGGCTGATTGAATCGTTTGCCTCTTCACAAGAGGATATAAGCCGTTAAGAAGCACCGCGACAATTCCGTTTACTAACCAAAGAAAAATAAATGCATACGCTCGACACTTGATCGTGCTGTCGTCCGAGTCACATGCTGATAATGGATATATAAACAGAAAAATAACACTTCCAAAAATTAAAACATAATAAAATCCGGACTCTATCAAATGGTTTGCCAGATGCGATGAAAATAATTTTGCCTTTTTTTGAAGAAAATAATTAAAAGGATATAAGAATATGACACTGACAATTATTGCCGTCACGACAAGTTCAGTGAGACTTCTGGTTCTGGAAACATCGCTGATTAATCTGCCGTAAAAAGCAAACGCAATAAAAGTAAAGACGGTTATAGGCATAACAAGCAACCAATATCCAACAACCCTCCCAAGGCACCACGCCTTTTTTTGTGTACGTTTAGAAGGGCGTTGCATAATTTATGCTGAAAAAATACCTCATCTTCAAACCTTATCCATTAATCGCATCCCTGTACAGACGAAGGTGATCCAGGAGCTGATGCGTAACGAGATGCTTCCGCCGGACGGAGGCATGCGCCGCTCGGCCGATCTTGCGGCGGAGTGCCGGATCGCTGATGAGGGAAACGATGCGTTTTGCCGCAACCTTCGGCGTCTTTGCGATGAACCCGTCCACGCCGTCCGTGATTTGGGACCGGATGCCGGCCGCCGGACCGCCGATGACCGACGCGCCCTTCCACATGGCTTCCGTCGCCGTAAGGCCGAACCCTTCGCGCGTGGAGAGCTGGAGAATGACGTCTGCACCGACCTGGACGGCATTTACGAACGCGTCGTTCGCATGCCCCTTCAGCTGATCGAGACTCGTGAACAGAAAGACGTCCTTATCGCCCTGCGTGGCGGACTGGACCTCATGGAAGATCTTCACGGCTTCCGGATCGTCCTGCGCACGCCGGATACCCACGAGCGCGAGCTGGAGATCCGGGATCTCCTTGGTGGCGCGGCGATACGCCTCGACCACGCCAAGCGGATTCTTCCACGGATCGAAACGCGAGACCTGCGCCATGAGCGGCCGCTTGGGGTCGATGCCGACGTCCTTAATGATCTTCTTTGCTTTCGCGAGGGGGAACACGCGGTTCTTTTGGTTCAGGGGATCAATGCCCGGCGGGATGATGACGATCTGATCCCTTCGCAGTCCTCGGGGCACGAAGGACTGAAGGCTGAACACGGTCTTCTCATACGCCGTAAGATACGGCTTTAAAAACTTGAGGAGCCTCCTGTCCGGCGCGGAGAGGTCGATGTGCGTACGGGAAATCATGGGAGGCCGGCCTTTCCGTCGGGATGAATGGAACGTCTCGATCACGGCCATGGGCTGAGGATCGTGAATCACGGCAACGTCGAAGTTGATCTTCGCGAGTTCCCGAGCGAGCTTCTCGTTCACGGACAGGTAGTGTGCCAGATCGGATCGCTTGAGTGTGAACCGCTTTCCCTGAAGACCGTTGTGTATCTCTTTCGTGACGACGAAGAACCGCTTGGGCGCCTCGATCGCGTACCAGTCGGATCGGAGGCCGATGTCCCGCTGAAGCGGAACGAGCGTCTTGAGGATCTCCGCCACCCCGCCGCCCACGGGCGCGGCATTGACGTGAATGACGCGTTTCCCCTTAAGCGAAGCGGACAGTGCGTGGAGGCTCTTTTGCTCATCCGTCGAAAAAAACGATCGATAATCGCGAATCGACCGCTCTGCGAGCTTCACCTTATTCAGTCGAACCATGGAAAGAAGTTTACCACGCGCAAGCGGGAAGGGTTAGCGATGCGCGGCTCCGATGCAGCGGCATCCCATCGAACCGCCGGGCATTCACCGCTCTTCCGCTGCCGCTTTCGTCGCGCGGCTCATTCTCTTAACGCCGTCCTCGGCATCCGAACGGATATCTTCATCACTGCGTCCGGTCTCAAGGCCCTTCAAGAACATGCGCACGAATCCCTTCATGCGCTGTGGCGACAGCGGGAAGCAGCTGTAGATTCCCGTTCCGTCTCTCTGCTGCAACGCGCTGAAAATTTCCCCCACATCTCCCTGCGCCTGTTCGAAAGCGGGCCGTTCCGCCATCCACGCGTCATTGGGATGCTCCGTTCGTTCTCGTTCGGATGCGGAGGGATTTGACGGCAATTGTTCAAATGGTGTCGTGGACATATATCACTATTTATACTTCTTCATATACGCAACGAACGCTTCCTCTTTTTCAAAATAATTTTTCATGCGCTGAACCCTGGGCATGGCCTCCGCTGATAAGTGCGGGTAATCCGGATGGAGTTCCGCGAAAAGCTTTTTGTACGCTTCTGCGGCAACGGCCTTCACCCGATCATTCAGCTGTTCCACTCCGTTCAACACGCCTTGGAATTCCACGGGCGGGAGCGTCTTGCCCGTCCCGCGCTCTGCCGGATCTTCAACCACGAGCTTAAATCCGCCATCAGACTGTTTCACCACGAAATGCTTCACGTTCAGCGCATTGAGCGAATCCTCATATGACGGTTGTTCATCCTTCGGAAGATCGTTGATGCTCTGCCGGAGTTCGCGCACACTCCGCTCCAGGGTCTTGGCGAGCTCCGAACCTTGTTCGGCGATCTTCTGCGCCTGCAGGTGATCCTTTCGCTTTGTGAGCTCATCGTCTTTTGCGGACGACAGTCGTTCCGCGCCGGACACGACCGTTTGGACCACACGGGAGTTCGTGGCGTGCCGGAGCTTCATGAGGAGCGCGTCCGTCACCTCCACCTTCGAACGATCAACGGCGATCGTGGCCTCGTCTCCGCCCACGAGCATGGCCGGTACGGCTTCGGCATCGCCCGTATGCTCCCGATAGACGCGCGTGATCTTCTCGCGGAATTCACGCATCATGCGCGTAGTTTCGTCTCCGGCGATCATCGATGCCGCTTCGAACGTCATGTTCCCCTGTTCCACCTGCTGGAGGAGGCGGTCGTAGTCGCGGATGAGTTTAGGACCCACATCGAGCACATCGAGCGTGAGGTACGCGCAGTCGTTCATCTGAAGCGCCCTGCTGTGAAACTCCATGACGGACGTGCACGTACGATCTTTCCCTTCCCGACGGAGCGTCTGCACGGCTTCCTTACGCTCCTCTTCCGTCAGCGCTCCCCCCTTCCGAATACGCTCGGCAATGCTCGCCGTGGTTTCGAGCTGGTGCTGAAGCCGATACGACGTGCTGTGAATTTCCTCTCCGCTGATCTCTTCATGCGTGTACGGCTTTACCACGTCGAGCACATTGATCTTGCGCAGGTACTCCTGCACGAGCCCCAAGAGTTCGGCCTGATCTTCGCGAACCTTGAACTTCCCTTTCCGTAAATCCCGTATGATGTCCACGTTCAGCGTCTTCGTAACCCCGTCAGCCTCCAGCTGAAAAATCGGATACGCGTTCCCGTGCGCGTCGATGATGTCTTCCGAGGTTATGCCGTCGCGGAGCTCTTTGAGTTCAGCGATGATTGAGGCGGGATCGCTCTCCGCATATGCCCGTCCGTGCTCTCCGGCTTCGCGTGCGCGCTTCGCGACTTGGAGCGATTCCGCGACCGCGAGCTCAATGTGAGAGTAATCGGCGCTGATCGCATTTCCGTTTTCATCCGTTGGCCGTTCTCCGATGTCTTTGATGCCGAAGTTCAATTCGTACCCCTCCCGCTCAAAGATGGGCTCGAACAGGTGCAGTTTGAGGTACCGATTCGCCGCGTCCTTCCTGCGCTCCACCGCATCATCCCGCTCTTCCATGAGCTTCACGCGTTCCGCCGGGCTCTTTGCCGCGGCGAGCCTCCCCTCCACTTCCCGCACGCGCTCCGTGGCTCGGGGAATCGCTTCTTGGAGGATCTCGGCTTTCGCTTTGGCGATGGTCTCGGGAATGAACTTTCGAAGTTCGGCGTTAATGCGCTCAATGGCCGCTCCAACGCGTGCGATGGAAATCGCACGCATATTCGGATCGGCGATTTGATCCTTCGTCAACTTAAAAAATCCGTCCTTAAAACTCTGTTCGAGCTCCGTGCATTCCGTGCCGAGGTGCTCGGAAACCAGCGCTCGCCGCTTATCAATGATTTCATCCGTGAGCTGGGGACCGAAAAAATCATCATTGAACCGTTTGACGCCGAAGATGCCGAAGGGCTCAAAACCCAGCGCCTTATCCAGCCTCTTCGCATCAACGTTCCCGTGAATATCTCCCAGCGTTCCCGATCGAATGATGCGATCGAGGATACTGAGGCGTTCGTCCGGCGTCTGGCGGTACGTCTCGCCGCCCGGCGGGGTCATAACCGAAACGATCGCTTCTCCGGATTCGAGGTTGTTAAAAACCTTGTGCCACCCGCGGCCTTCGAGCGCACCGGAAAGACGGGCGCGGTCTTCCGAGCTCAGCTCTTCCCCGTTCTTCAATCGCTCAACGGAGTTCGCGAGCCGCAGCTGACGGTCGAGGCGCTCAAGTGCCGGATCTTCTTGCGCCTCCTTGCGCTCAATCGATTGTACGACTTCCACCGGAGGAACGGGAATTTCTTCTCGCGCCGCAGGCGGAACCGCTTCCGGCACTCGCGGCGCTTTGGGCGTTTCCAAAGACGATGGCGCATCCGGAGACGGCGCGCTCATCACAACGCCGATTGCGCGCTGTGCGCGGCTTCCCACTTCGGCAATTTCTTCTCCGATCTTCGCAACGCGGCCCAACCCCGCCTCCTCGCGAAGCCGAGCGAGCCCTTGGGGATCCAAGCCGCTTTCGAGCGGCCGGGACGCTTCTTGCTGCTCGCGCGCACTCGCCAATAAATCCTGTTCGCGATTCGAAATATCTTCGCTCGTCTCCTGGGCGAGCGCTTTGAGACCTTCTTCCGTTGCAACCTCAACGGGCTTCTCGCGCCGAACGGCGCCTTCGCTCCGTTCGCGGTCTTCGTCGGTTCGCGTATCTTCTTCGGGCATATATTTGGCAATTGACTTTTGGCGGCTGACCGCTCAACGCTCACGGTTATTCTGTCTTTAGGCGGTTGCGGATCGCTTCCACCCTCTTCCGTTCCAGCTTCTCCGTGTAGGTACGAAAAATATCATCCTGCTCTTTTCGAAGCGGGAGAAGTTTGTTGAGAAACTCTCTGTAGATCGCCCGAATTCGCTGTGCGCGCTTCGCGATTTCAAGATTCGAAAGTGGCATGGACACCCTGCATTGTACCTGCTCGAAGCGGAAAGAGAAAATGAAAACGAGCAGGGCTTAAAACCTGCTCGTTTTCCTGGCGGAGATACGGCGGTCGCGACCGCCGTATCGGAGAGGGTGGGATTCCCTTCGACTCCCTCGGCTTCGCCTCGGTCGCTCAGGGCAGGCTTCTCATCCCACTGTCCAACACAAAGAAACAACCCCGCGTTGCGGGGCCGTTTCTTCCTGGCGGAGAGGGAGGGATTCGAACCCTCGATACCTTGCGGTATACCTGCTTTCCAAGCAGGCGCACTAGGCCTCTATGCGACCTCTCCGTGTTTTCTTTTTGCGGGCTGAGAATACGCTATCAATAAGTTAAAATCAAGGCATGATGAAAAAAGAAGTCATCTAGGGTTGACATTTTTGTTAATTTATAGTATTGTCCCAGCAGATTTTTCGGTTGCGTCTTGACGCACCTTCGACCAGAGGAGGATACATTGTCTACCAAAAAGAGAATTGTGCAGGTGCTTCGGTGTGCATGGGAGCAGAGCGCCACGATCCTTTGCGCCATCATCGCCATTGCGACATTATCGATTCTGTGGACGTTTATCGGAGCCGTAATGTCATACGCCTACGCGTTGCTTGCCGGCGGAGGGCATGACAACTTGTTCTGTCTGATGCTGTTGGCGTGGGGTCCGGTTGTACTGTTCTTCCTGATCATTTTGTGGCTGTTCAGCCGCGTGCGAAGCTGTGTAATGCGGAATGGCATCACTCGGCGCAGACTTCGTTACTGGACCGGCGGCCCGCTGTTCTGGATCCCGTTCGCCTGGTTGACCGCGCCGATCATCCTGAACGGCGTTTCCCTGCTTCTCCGGGCCGGTGGATTCGATGCGGTCGGCGGATACGTGTTCACGTATCGGTACCACAGTCTTCTCGCCATTCCGATGGCGATCATCACGACGGCGGCGCTCGTGTACGCCTTCGAAGGAATTCGGGGCCGTTCCGGCGGCAGTAAGACTCCGCCGTCGCCTCCATCGGGCGGAGATGCGCACGGTTCAACCGGTGCAGGTCGCATAACGGCGACGAATTCGGATCCGCACGTCCTTCAACTCGCAACGTTGTAGCGCTCACGTGCTTCGGCGACTAGGCCTCTCTGACAGAACTTGTCGGGGAGGCCTTTTGCATTTCATCATGATGACTGCGATACTATAGTCATGGACAACCGCATCCGCCCCGTTCGATTTCCTCGGGATCACCAGTCGCACGATGCCAT
>CAYMPS010000008.1:0-8566 GCA_964392485.1 uncultured Gammaproteobacteria bacterium
GCAATTGAGGAATTCAGTACAACCGTATCTGAACTCGCCGTCCCGAGGATGGTCTGTCCCAGGACCGCGAGGTTTCCCGTTGTCGTCGCGTTTCCCTGACGCGAAATGGTAAAGACATCGGCCGAATCATTCCGCATCTTCAGCAGGTAGTCGTACACGTCGGATGTGCCCGATGTCGTTAATACGAGCGTCGACCTGTCGCTCGCTGCTGCATCAGCACTTGTCTGAGACAGCAACAAAACGTTCTCACCGGACTGAACCGATGAGGCCGTCATGTAGCCGCCCCAGCGCTCTGCATTGAACGCTTGCGCAACCGCGCCAAAGCGCTTGCGCGGCGTCATCTCGGAATCACTGCCGACCGTGACGCCGAGGTAGATGCTGTCACTGTTCCAGTCAACCGAATCCAGCGAGTTCTGCGCTCCGGAACCGAGAAGAATGCTGAAGAGTCCGTTATTCGCGACCCCGACATTTATCGCGGACGGAGAGGCGGTGGATCCGGACGACGTCCAAATGCGATTCCCTCCCGATTCCGCGTCATAGAGCGAAAACGTAATGCTGTACGTGCCGCTCGCCACCGGAATGGAGGCGCTGTTGAGCAATTTTCCCTGGTAGTTGATCTGATTATTGATGCCCGAAGCGGCGAGGGCTTGGTCTTTCCCCGCCGGAAGCGCAACAACAATCAAAACGCCTACCGCGACGCATACGGTACATATATGTAAAGATATTCCTTTCCTATGAGAAGCCCTGGGGCTCATGTCGATTTTGTCCTACCAACAACCAACCTAAAGATGCTTTTGTTCGTTTATGGTGTCTGTTTAGACCCACAACACAAAGAATCGTGTTGAAGGTGGACGTTTTCGACGGACCTTATTTAGGCCAAGACCATTCCTGCTTCAGTCCTCGTTGTCGGACTTGTGAGCAGTGGACCAAATAACTTCGGTTATGACTGCGAGATAAGGAGCGTCACACGAACGCCATTTTTGCCTTATTCTCGCCGTAATCCGTCTTCTTTTATTATAAAGAATATATAAAAATCGGGCTCTTTTCGCTCAATAGAGCGCATATAAGCTTTTTAGACCATGTGAATAAACTATGAATAACTTATTTTTATTAAAAATAAGCGCAATATTAACATGCAAAACCTTGATCAACGGACGTCAAATATGAACGTACCCTCTCATTTTTAAAAAACACCGTCCCGTAAAAAATATACCTTGTTTAATAAGAGATAATTTTATCCACATTCCTCACAAATCCCAACAAATCGACGCATAAATAGCCAACGTCCCTCGTAGGGGCACGCCTTTGGCGTGCCCCGATCAGGCACTACCTTCCAACCATGCGCATATCACGCCTGTGGCGTGCCCCGTTATACCTCGACGATACAGCTATTTAATAATCCTTCGTAACGCCGCCGATCAACGTTTTATCCAAGAATTCCTTTGCTTCTTATTCTCCGTTTCCCTCTTTTCCAGCCCGATATCCTGTTTGATCACGCCCTCTTCAACCCTGGAAAGGTCGATATTTCCCGTCTTATTAAAATCATACCCCTTGGCGGATCCCGTTAAATAGTACACGTTCTTTCCCACAAGGAATCCATACCGTCCATTGCCGTCCGTAACCTGCGTCTCCAGAAGCTTATTAAATTTGGAGTCATAGATGCGCACGATCGCTTGATTGACGGGCTTTTTACTCCCTATATCGAAAACGCTTCCCCAGCTCTTTGCTTTCTCGGGAATGGAAAGCCTGCGGAAAAGCATGTAGATGAATACCTGGGAAACGACAAAGAGCGCCATCGGAACGGTCGGCGTAACAATGAATGCAATCAGGGAAATGATGACGCCGGAAATCGCAATAGCGTGCTGGAGTTTTCGAAGCGCTCGCTTGAACAATACGCGTTTGGGCGTTTCTTCGGGGACAATGGGATCCACGGGAATATTCAGCGAGAGCATCCCTTTCTCCGTTACGATCACTTCACCGCCGGTATACACATCCAAATAGTCCACGTCGTTTTTCCTCCCTTTCAGATGCTCGGAGGGGAAGATGAAATTCGGTTTTGCGATTTCAATGCGATAGGTTCCCGGCTTTACGTGAATGACGTATCTGCCCTGCTTATCCGTAACGCGCGTCTGAACGGTCAGCCCGGACTCCGTGTGAATGAGACGAACGATGGCAAGGTCGACCGGTCGCTTGGTAAGCGCGTTGTAAACGACGCCGTAACCCTTCCTCCGCCTGCGCCAAAGCAAAAGGAACGGCTGCGTAAAGAGATACTGGAGATAGGCGATGAGATTAAAGACGGAAAACGCCGTCGCCGCGTTTACGATCGCAACGGTCAGAACCGCGGGAGAAACGGTGTTCTTGTTCAATTCCTGAACGAAGGGAGACTCTATGACCCCATCCTGAAACCGCAGTAACCAATACACGACGTGCTCTCCGATATTCCGCATAAACGCAACGGCCGTCTCAAAGGGCGTCGCCGCGGAGGATGACGCTTCTTCGAGGACATCCTGTATGGAAGACGGTTTTTTGAGGAGCTCGATGATTTCGTTGTATACGTTGTCATCCACAAAAATCGGCCGGGATGTTTTTTTGTCGAATCCTTCTTTCTCAACTTCAACGTAATACCGGCCCGGAGGAACCTCGAATACGTATGCGCCGTTCTCATCCGTTCGCTGAGGATTCGTCTGTCCGAATGCGCTTCCGTTCCACAGAACCCACGCTCCGGCCTCTTCCTTGAACAGGCGGACGATCGCATCCGGAACGACGACCGACGGATCGCCGAAGAGCGGCCGCTCAAACACTTGCCCGCTCCCTTGAACGCGAAGCGTCAACAGGTCTTCCGCGATCCTTCCGTCGGTAAATATGGCTCGCCCCCTGGCCGCGTGCGTTCCAAATGCCGGCGCGGGAACCGTTCCTTCAAACGCGTTCGTTTCCGGGTTGTATCTCAGGTTATAGATCGAATTCCCAATGATGAATACGACGATATCCGGAATTCCGTTCATCGAAGAAACGGGAACGCGCACGTCGATGGTGGAATTCGCACGCACGCCGATGGATCCGGAAGCGTCCGCGACGAGCGGCAGCGTCCCGCCGGATCCGAACAGGTGAAACGTAATCGTCGCTCCGGGCGTTGCCGGCATGGTCGTCAATCCGTCTTCGGGGAGCGGCGTTCCCGGAGGAATCGGCGGCACTCCCGGAGGGAGGCTTCCGGACGGCATCGCCGATGCGTATGCGCCTGAAGCGAAATTTCCGCTCGCGTCGTACGCATACGCTCCGTAGTAGTACGTTTGTTCGTTCGTGAGACCGGAATGAAGGGCGAAAAACGCCGGTCCGTGATAGACGAGGATCCCATCGAATGGATTCGCGGGCGGACGATCCGTTCGACTGACAACGCGCACGCCGGCAAAATCCGGATCCGGCGGCGCCGTCCACGTCAACATGACGAGCGTATTGCCGGGCGTCGCCAGGAGCGCCACGTTCGCGGGCGGCACGGCATCAAGCGAATCGAACGGCTGCGCCGAGGCGAGAGCGCCCGATGCGTAGTTCCCGTTCGCATCATACGCGTACGCGCCGTAGTAATACGTGATGCCGTTCGTGACATCCGTATCAACGAACGACGTGCCCGCGCCGTCGTAAACAACGGTGCCGTCGAACGGACCCGTGGGAAACCCGTCCTCGCGCCGTACGATGCGAACGCCGGCAAAATCCGATTCCGGCGGAACGGTCCATCCGAGCGTTACTTGTCCATCGCCCGGCGTCGCCGTGAGCGTTACGTTTGTTGGAGGCGTGGCATCCGGGAGCGTCCTGAACGTAAAATCGGCGGATGTGGAGCCGTTTGAATATCCGTCAACGGATGTAACGCGAAAATGATAGAGTGTGTCCGGCAGGAGTCCGGCGATCGGAACCGCGTGAGAGGTTACGAGGCCCGCGGATGTGCCCTGACTGCCGTATGCGTCCGTGAGTCCGTAATCGACCAATGACGTCGCAGGCTCATTCGTATTCCAAAGAATCATCGCGCCCGAGTCCGTAATGTTTTCCGCGCGAACATTCGAGATAACGGGCGGCGTTGCGTCGCAGGGCATGACGAACGAATGACCGCTCGACTCCGTCGTATAAGCACCCGCGTCAGAAGAGATAACGCGGAACATGTAGGTCTCGCAGGAGAGAAGCCCCACGAGCTCGATCTCATGCGCCGCGACGAATGAGGGGTCGCTCACGGTTCCGGAGGCGTAGCTCGCCGTATGTCCGAAGTCGACTCTTGAGTTCAAATTTCCATCCGTCTGCCACGTGATGAGGACCGTCGTATGAGACGTGGGGGAAGCCTGCACGTTAAAAATCGTCGGATACGTCCCCCCTTCCCCGGTATGCGAGCCCGGCGGCAGTTCGTTTTTGACCGGATACTCCGCCGTCACAAAAATCTGCTGATTATCAACGATGGCAACAGCCACCCCTCCCGCATCCCCAAACGTTCCTCCAAACGACACGTTGTGGCTCGAGGCAACGGCCGGATTCGTCATCCGGTTCATTCCTCCGCTCGCATGCGTTCCAATGAGGATGCGCACGATGCTGCCTGCCGCGATCTCACCCGCCGCCGCATCCGTCGGAGCGGTAAGCGTGACGGTCTCTCCCGATGTGGAAACGCCCCATACCCCCGCCGAAGGCGTTGCGGCGAGCAATGCCGTGTTTTCATGCCCCGTAGCCACTCCGTGCGTCATGTCGATGTCGCCGAACGCCACGGAGCCGAGGGAAAAATCACTGAACGTCAGCGTTATCGTATCCGTGGGGCTATCAACGCCCGTCGGCGTCGTGAATAGGATCGTATGGTTCGATGCCGCGCTTGCGATCGGGTTGCTCAATTCGTCGCTCATGTTCGTGAGCGGCGCTGCTCCCGTGGGAGAGATGTATAGCAAAAACCCCGCGATGCTTGCGAACGCGAGCGCCATGGCGAGTGTTAAGCGGCGGACATTTGGCATTTGGTGATCCTGGTGTGACGGTTTTCTAAAATGTTGAAAGGGCGTTCCGCGTTCATGGCTATGCGCGATTTCTGAAATCCTTTCTTCGTGACTTCCTGAGAGCCGCTTGAACGAGCAACGCGTTATACCCCTTGATAAGAACGATTAAAACAGCGAGCATTCCGAGTGCGATCAGGAGCAATCTCCATGGCAGCACCCAAAAACGAACCTCCTGACCCGATAGCGCCGCGTTCTGCGAACCGTACGTCGAATCGATCGAAACCGTATACATACCGATGGCAAAATTTTTCCATTCGTTTTTCGCCTCCGTCCAAAAACCTCCGTTCGAAATATCAACCGTCTTTACCCACCCGGTGTTGATTTTACGTATGCTGTTCGGCAAAACGGCGGACGTGTTGGGGTTCGCCAACGGCCGCGCCACCACGCTTCCTAAAAGATTGCGAATGACCAGCGTGCCCTTGGGACGGATGTGGACGCTCCCAGTATTTCGAATGCGCAGATTAAACTCCGCCGGAAGACGATTCAGTACGGGTCCGTTTAATATTTGAAACGACTCCACGCTCGCCTGCTCGCGGATGTCTCCGGGAACGCGAACGAGCAATAAGACGCCAACCTGCTCCATAATCCCGACGCCCGATGTCGACCCCTCCGTCCCGCCGCGCGAAAAGAATATCGTCGCGTAGTGCCCTCCGGGTTCCGCATCGCTCGGAACGTTTATCAGATACGGAAATTCAGCCGATTCGCCCGGATCAAGGGTAACCGCCGGCTGATCCACGACGACCCAGGACGCGAGGCTGGTCGGTTCATCTTCATGAATATATTCCTGCGCGCCCTCCTCGCCGCTCGCGATAAAATTCTCCACCAAAAGTCTAAACGTCTCGCGTTCACCCGTATCGTTAATGAGCAGGATCTTGTCCTGGCGGCTCGCGCCCGGAGCGATCTCAAAATCGAAAGAGACGGGCGAAACGGTAATTGCGTGCGCACCCTCCGATGGAATCAAAAGGAAAGCAAAAAGAACGATCGCAAGCGGCGTCGTTGTTCGTTTCATGGATCTCTGCATAAAGTCGTTGTTTACTGCATCGTTAAACGTCTATTCCCCGCCATTGCATTCCCGGCGCTTTCTAAAACGAACCCGTTACCCGATATGTGATCGTTTGCGTATATGTGCCGGCCGTCGTTCCCGCTCCGATCGCCGCCCCGTGCACTACGAGAGACGTCGTTTCCGTGCTTGGCGGAGGCTCGGGGTTGAATGACCCTCCGTAGCTCAACACCGTGGCAGCGGTCGTAAAATCAAGCGGCGTCGCATCCACGTCAAACGTCAACGACGGGTCAACGGAAGAACCGGCTTCTATTGCCGGCTGGCTAAAGAAGCCCGTGCTCCCGTCTCGGCCTCCGGTCGTCGCGCCGATAAATAACGCGATCCCGTAGGCTTCCGTCCCCGCGGAAAAGGCCGCGTCGTTCGTGATCGAGGTCATCGTTTCAATTCCTTCAATGTCAAACGGCCCGTCCGGCTGAAGCGTTGCCGTAAACCCGCTGGACGCATTCGTCGCAATGCGCAATCGGTAACTGCAATAATTCACCTCGCTTAAGGAAAGGATGCCGAGTTCGCAAACGTTCGTGTTGGCCGAATCATCGCTATTGCGTATGGAGAACGAAATCGACGATGGAATTTCCGCCGTTACCCGAACTTCGTTTCCGCCAAGGACGTAATAGAGAGCCGCACCGAAATCCGTCGTCGTAAATTCCGTCGTTGAACTCGTTGCGAGCACCCGAATGGTGTAATTCGTCGCCGTCGTCGTCGTGAGGCCGAAGCTCAAACAGAGAGATCCGGACGTGCCGGTGGCAACGCTTTCCGTAAGCGTAAAAGCGGCGGAACTGCTCGTGAACGATCCGAATGCACCCGAAGACTCCGCTCCAAAGCTGTCTGACGGCGCAGCGCAGTCAACGATCGTTGATGACGTGGCCGGCGTAATCGAAAGCGCTATCTCCGTACCCGTTGCGTAAAATCCCGATGATGTCCACGATGCCGCTATCTCCACCTGGCCGCCGCTTCCCGCATCCGCCGTACCCGCGCCGTCCGAAAGACTCACGGAAACGCCCGAAGCGTTCGTGGGAGTGAAAAACGCAAGAAGTGCCGCGCAGATCGACAGGATAAAAATGCTGATAAGCGTTCCTCTGTTCATGACAAATACCGTTGATCCCATAACTTCAAAAACGAATTGCTAAAAATTTCCCGTCAACCGATACAGCACCGTTTGTTCATAGTTTCCGGACGGCGTGTACGCGCCTATTCCAAGTTTATAAATAATCCCGACGCGTTCGTTCGTCCCATAAATGGATGACTGTTGAATCGTTCTCGTCGTTGACGTTGGTATTAAAAGATCCGAACCGGTACCGACGCCGTAAGTTCCGACCGTTTCGGTTCCATACTCTTCGGATCCCGATGTAACGCTTCCGTCGATCACATCCATGATTGTCGAGCTTCCAAAGCGCAAACTGTCAACGCCCTGAATGCTCACAGTATATCCGTTGTTTGCATTTGTCGCTATATCCGTCAACGTCATCGACGTGCTCTCCGTAAGAACCGTTTGAACGCCGAGTGTCGCGGAATTTCCATTCATGCGATAGAGAAAATCATCGCCGCCGGAAGGTGTCGCGGACAAGCTTCCCGGCTCCCCTTCCCAGTCATCAACGGTAATGACGACGCCGGTAATGTCCGTAATTTTTCCAAAGGCGATAAGCTGTGAAAATCCTTCATTCTCAACCGCGCCGATATAATCATCAACGGAAAAACCCGATGCCGATGAAACGGTTACCGTATTGCCTCCGTTTGAAAAAGCGGTCCATGCGGTACGAACATCGTCTTCTTGGGTGCCGATCGTGATGGAGAGTACGGGTTCCTGCGATTCACCGATACGATAACCGGCTCCGATCATGTAATTTTCACTGCTGCTGAAACCCGTGCCATGTTCACCAACCGTATCGCTTAACAAATAGTTCGTTGACGAGCTGTAGTCCGTGCCTCCCGTGTTGATCGAATCCCATAATATTTGATAATTCGTACTCGTCATCGCAAATACAGCCATTGGTACGAGAGCGAGTAATACAACGGCACACCAAAGCATTGGTTTTTTGATTTTCATTTGTACCTATATTTTATCAGTAAAAAAGCCGATATAAAAATCCCCTCTATTAATGAGTCGTAAAATATACTTTATCATTTCATTTGGCTTTGCTTCGCTCTATTTATTTAAATACACATACCTTCATAACATGGGGACTAAATCATATCTGATGTTTCACGTGAAACATATTTGGATATGACTTAAAACATTTTTTAAATATAACAATCTCGTAATTTTAAATAGTCTGTTTTACCTATTCAAACTGTTTCACGTGAAACAATTCGACTGATAAACATCTTAATTTGAGAGTAATCTCCCAAATAAATAAGCAATTACTCTTTCAACAATCAATTATAATCCATAACCATACTTCAACCTCCGAACACGACATACCAGATGCCAGATACCAGATGCCAGATGCCAGATGCCAGATGCCAGATGCCAGATGCCAGATGCCAGATGCCAGAT
>CAYMPS010000008.1:8666-21329 GCA_964392485.1 uncultured Gammaproteobacteria bacterium
AATAAAAAAGTCCGTGTTTAACGGACTCTTTTACATGGTGGACCATATCGGATTCCTCGCCGGAGGCGAGTGCGCCTTTGGCGCAGAACCATAAAATAAAAAAGTCCGTGTTTAACGGACTCTTTTACATGGTGGACCATATCGGATTCGAACCGATGACCTCTGCAATGCGAATGCAGCGCTCTAGCCAACTGAGCTAATGGCCCATGTTTTAATGTGAATCTGCGAAAGCCTGTTAGTAAGTCACCCCGAGCGACAAATATTGAGAAACTTCGTCATTTTCCAAATTTATCAACATACTGAATCTAACATCATTCTCAATTTAAGCCGGCCGCCAATAGCCTGAATGTTTCACGTGAAACATTGGCAGGGACGAGTGATGAAGGAGCGGAAAGGGGATTGATCGATTCGCGCTCCCTCATCCCTCATCCCTGCCATGGTGTCCCCGGGTGGAGTCGAACCACCATCTAGAACTTAGGAGGTTCTTGTTCTATCCATTAAACTACAGGGACAAAGGAATTTTGCTAAAATTAGTATAAAATAAGTGTCGTAAAATACTTTAGCCTCATTCCTTTTCTTTAGTTGTAAATAAAATGCGTCAGACAATTCTATTTCCTTTTCACTTAATAGTCAAAGTATTAACAGATCTCGTTGACTGATAGAAGAAAAACGAGTACATTCCGCCCTACATCTATGCCAAATAAAACAGCCTCAATGAAGGATTTGCGCCAAGCGAAGAAACGACAGGCTCATAACCTTCGAATCAAGACGAATGTCCGCCAAACGTATAAACAGGCTCAAGAGCTTATCAAGGCCGGAAAGATTGATGAGGCAAAGCCTGTTGTGATGAAATTTCAAAAGGCTGCTGATAAGGCGGCAAAAGTAAAAGTCATCAGCAGGAACAGGGCCGGTCGAAAAAAATCCATTTTGATGAAAAAGTTGAATCCGAAAAAAACGGCTTCCGCATAAAAAACACCCGACGAGCGTCGGGTGTTTTTCTATCCCTGAATCTCCAAAGCCTCGTCCGCGCTCGCGCTTCCGGTACGAGACCACGCGAACGCCGTCATGAGTTTTTGAAATCGCTCTGATGCATCAACGTTCTTCATGCGGCGCAATTTTTGCGCGACGAACGGGTGCACGCCGTTCGTTTGATTCGACTGAACGAGCGCGAGGGAGCGTACGTGATTTCCTATTTGCGACATCACGCTCTGCGTATTATCAAATGCGTTCAGCGCGCTCCAACGAGCGTTCGTTCGCATCAAAAATGCGTCAATAACATCAAAGATGTTCATTGCGTTCAACGGCCCTTCGCAAACGCTTCCCCCTGCTTTCATTTTCCAAAATTCGTTAACGAATAACCACGAATCCCCCTGCGAACGCGTGATTAAATGGTTGATGCATTGGGCGTCTTCAAAACCGTTTTTTGATGCGAATGCCATCGCCCATTTTGAAAACCGGGGAAGAGTGAGGAGCGGAAAATCGTACTGAAAAAATTTCGGCAGTTTTTTAAAATCAGTCAAATCTTTTTCCTTCACCTCGCCCTCTTCCATGCTCACGACGATCGTCATCTCCGCATCGCGCGAGAGCACCCTCAAGAGGGCATCGCGCTTCGCTTTCGGGCAGGATGATACGATGCCGTCAACGCGAATGAAACGCCTGTCGGAAAAAAGCGATGCGCCGGATGTCATTGAGAGGAGCGCCTCAACCCCGTCCTTTCCAATCGATAGCCGCTCAACGGACTGCCCGTTCGTATCATACTTTTGCTTATATGCGATCTCTAATTCTCGTGCCTTCTCAAGGCTCCGATAGGAATCCGCTCCGCTGCAGATGATGAGCATGCTCCTATATTGTCCTCATCGCTCATTTCACGCAAGACGCCTGAGAATGAACGGATTGTTTGACTGGCTCCGCCAGATACCAGATACCAGATACCAGATACTAGATACTAGATACCAGCTACAAGCCCACTCCTGCTTCCACAACCCTCATTTGCTATACTTCACTCATTGCATGAAGAAAAAAGGCTTCACCCTCATCGAACTCCTGGTCGTCATCGCCATTATCGGGCTTTTGGCGACCGTCTCCGTGGTGGCGTTCAGCAATGCGCAGAAAAAAGCGAGGGATGCGAGGAGGCTTGCGGACATGGCGCAGATTCAAAAAGCATTAGAGCTCTACAAGGATGAAAATGGAGTCTATCCACCTCGCGTTGCGGATAGTTGCTGCGACGGATGGGACCAGGGCCCATGCAATGGTGACAATACATTTATTACCGGTCTACAGATAGCGGGAATTATGGGCAATACTCCCGTAGATCCCTCCGGCGGAACAGGAACCGGATGCTACGGATATGTTTATTATGTTTATCCCATAGCAAGCGCAACGGCATATGCTTGCGATCAAATCAAGCCATTCTATGTCCTTGCTGTTAACGATATGGAAACAAGCGGAAGGCCGCATCCGGATAGTCCGGGATTTAGCTGCACCGGTAGAGACTGGGGGCCGAGCTTCGATTGGGTGGCGGGTAATTTTGAATAATGAATAGAAAAATGATTAAAAATAAAAGCGGTTTCACGCTCATCGAACTCCTGGTGGTCATCGCGATCATTGGTTTGCTTGCAACCGTCTCTGTGGTGGCGTTCAGCAACGCGCAGAAAAAAGCGCGTGACACAAGGCGCATGTCCGATCTTCGACAGATTAACAAAATCGTTGAGCTCTACTATGATGAAAACGGACAGTATCCCGAACCGTCAAGAGGATGGAATACTTGGAGCAGCCATTGCCCCTCATACGGTGATGATGAGTATATTTTGGGCGTTATACCCGACTACATTGCAAAGCTTCCGATCGATCCTAGATACGATACTGGAGGATATGGTTATCTGTACCGCTCGAATGGAACGGATTACATAGCTCTTGCCCACCAAACCATGGAAAACATCTGCGGCGGCGATCCGAGCAATACATGCAACCCGCTCCCGATTCAGGCCATGGACAGACCCTCCTACACCCAACCGACAATTGCCGTCTACAGCCCCGGAGCCAGAACCTGGTAACGCGAACCGTAGCGGTTCGCTCGTTCAATATGAGACGCGAATTGCATTTTTTTGTTAGAATGACTCAATGATGAAAATTCGAAATCGCGGCTTCACCCTCATCGAGCTCCTCGTCGTCATCGCCATCATCGGATTGCTGGCGACCATGGCTGTCATAAGCTTCGGAGGTGCGCAAAATAAAGCGCGCACGGCGGTCGCGCAAACAGAGCTTGCCCAAATTTCTAAAGCGATTCAAATTGCGCGATACGAATCCTCAACGTACCTCAAAGATATAACCGGAAGTGCCTGTAGCGTTTGCGCATGCACCACAGACATGCGCGGCATCCCGGATACGGATACGTGTTATATTCGCTGGATCAATGCGCTCACCGCGATCCAAATGGCCGCCGACGGAATCGTGCAGGGCATTGATACGACCAAACGCGATCCGTGGAACAGCCCTTATGGCATGGATGAAAACGAAGCTGAGATTCCGGCAAATCCGTGCCGAGAAGATATCCTCTACTCCGCCGGTCCTGACGGCATATTCCGCAATGGCGATGATGTCCGTTTCTATGTTCCGCTTTTAAATACACAATGTCCGTGATTAACGAGTTAGTGAGCGGATCTGCAATAGATAATTAAACCCGTATAAAACGCGGTTGTGTTTTTTTTGTTAAAATGAACGCATGATAAAAGCCCGGCGCCGCGGCTTCACCCTCATTGAACTATTGGTCGTCATCGCCATTATCGGACTTCTGGCGACCATGGCCGTTGTTGCTTTTGGAAATGCACAGCAAAAGGCCAGGGATGCAAAAAGGAAATCAGACCTTAAACAAATCAGCAAAGCCATCGAGCTTTATTACGACGAGTATGGCAACTATCCGAGAACATCGGGGTGGTGCACGCAAATTTCCAATCCGACGAGCGGATACGGCGCGGCATTCCAGGCCGACATCGCCGCGTGGCTTGCCAATGTCCCGCTGGACCCAAGCTACGAGGGGACGTATCAGGATTACTTTTACCGCAACATCGGCGACCAAAGTTACGAACTCTATGCGGAGTTGGAAGAGGAAGACCGCGTGAGCGACGGGTTCAGCGGATGTGCGCGCATCGACGGGATAAACAACGAATACGATTACCGAATTCCGTCATTTTGATCTTCATTGCAAAAAAAAGATCCCGCTTTGGCGGGATCATTTTTATATCTCCTTCATTTCTTCCCAGTTCTTCCCGGCCTTGGCATCAACGATGATGGGAACCCCGATATCTTCGATCCGCTCCATGGTCTCTTTGATGTATGACGCGACGGTTTGAACATCTCTCTTCGGAACCTCTAAAAGAAGCTCATCGTGCACCTGAAGGAGAAGGCGCGCGTCTTTTGAAACGGACGGGAGGCCCTCCGCCGCCTTGATCATCGCGAGCTTCATGAGGTCCGCGGACGTGCCTTGAGCCGGCATGTTGACGGCCATGCGTTCCGCCGCGGCCTGAAGCGCGTGCACGCCGCTTACGATGTCCGGAATGTAGCGGCGCCGGCCGAACAGCGTTTCCACGTACCCGTTCTTCCGCGCTTTGACCTTGGTCGCTTCCAGGTACGTTTTGATGCCCTTGTACGTGTCGAAGTACTTGGCGATAAAATCCTTGGCTTCCGCGAATGAAATGCCGGCGGACTGTGAAAGTCCCATGGGACCCTGTCCGTAGATGATGCCGAAGTTGATGGCTTTTGCCGCGCGGCGCTGATCCTTGGTTACGTCGTTCGGATCCACGCCCCAGATCTCCGCGGCCGTCGATGTATGGATGTCCGCGCCTGATTTGAATGCCTGGAGCATCTTTTTATCTTTCGCGAGCGCGGTGACCACGCGAAGCTCGATTTGCGAATAGTCGCACCCCACGAACTCCGTGCCCGGCGCCGCCACGAACGCACGGCGGATCTTGCGCCCGAGCTCCGTGCGCACGGGAATGTTCTGGAGGTTCGGATCGGATGAGGACAGGCGGCCGGTGGAAGCGACCGCTTGGTTGAACGTCGTGTGAATGCGCCCCTCGTCATCCGCCAACAAGGGGAGCGTGTCGATGTAGGTGGAGAGGAGCTTTGCGAGCTCTCGGTGCTGGTGAATGAGGTCGATGATCTCATGCTCGCCTTCGAGCTTTTCGAGCTCGGACGCGGCCGTTGAGTAGCCGGTTTTCCCCTTCTTGATGCCCTTTGCCGGAAGCTTGAGCTCATCAAAGAGGATCGCGGCGAGCTGGGACGGAGAAGCGGGATTGAAATCATGGCCCACGATCTTATGCATCTTCTTCTCGATCTCCTCCTTCTCATGCGTCACCTCCTTGGACAGCTTTTGGATGTACCTCGTATCAATGAGGATTCCGTTCCGTTCCATGTTGCGGAGCACGGGGATGAGCGGGAGCTCGAACCGTTCCATCACGCTATCGAGTTCCGTTTCCTTGAGCTCCTTTGCCTGATGTTCGCTGATCGCGATGATGGCGTCCGCGATCATCTCGTTTCGCTTGTCGCCCGCAGGAAGTTCTTTCCCGAGGACATTGAGGGAGAGCATTTCAAGATCAAACTTCCGCTCGCCCGTAGCGAGCAAATAGGCGGCGAGGAGCGTATCGTGCGCGATCCCATTGAGCGGGAGATCGAGCGCTTCCAACAGTCGCATCTGCTCTTTGGCGTCATGGCAAACCTTTCCCGGCGCAACGCCTCCCAACAAATGATCCAACGATGCTTTGATGGATTTCTTCCCGATGACGGAAGAGGGGATGAACGCGGACGATTCCTTCGTGCCGATGACGATTCCTTCCGCGCCGGACCCGAAGAGCGATCCCTGCTGACCGGCCACGGCGTCAACGACAATTCGCTCCTCCTCTTTCAGTCCATCGATGAATACCGCCGCGCCCCTCTCATCTTTTAGTTTCAAAAATCCCTTTGAGCCTTTCCCCGCGCCCCGCGCCCCGCGCCCGACGCCCGATGCCCGGTCTTCCTTCCCTGATCCGGGCAGTCTTGAAATCAGTGATCGAAATCCATACGCGCCCGCGAGCCCGATGAACGCATCACGATCGAGCTCTGCGTGAAGGTCTTCGATCTTCTTCTTCAGCGGAACATCGAGATCGATGGCCACGAGTTTAAGCGCCTCGCGTCCCTGTTTTTCTCCATCAAGAATCTTCTTGCGCACCCCCGCCTTGATATCCGCCTTCTCATCTTTCGCCGCCTTGATCACGCCTTCGAGCGTCCCGAATTTTTGAAGGAGCTCCGTGGCGCCCTTGTCTCCAATGCCGGCGATGCCCGGAATGTTGTCCGACGGGTCGCCCTTGATCGCTTTCCAGTCGACGAGCCGCTCCGGTGGAACGCCGTAATCCTCTTCCACCTCTTTCTTTGTATACAACTTTGTCACGCTCACGCCTTTCTTGAATGTGAGTACGTCAACCTGCGGCGTGATGAGCTGGAGCGCGTCCCTGTCTCCGGTAACGATGCGCACGTGGTATCCCTTATCCGCTCCTTTGACGGACAGCGTTCCGATGAGGTCATCCGCCTCATACCCGTCCTTCGCAAATGACGGAATGCCGATTGCGTCCAGCACCTCCTTGGTGATGGGAATTTGGTCATAGAGCTCCTGTTCCTTCTCCACGCGCGTCCCTTTGTAATCCTCGTAGGCTTCGTGCCGAAACGTCTTTGCCTTCGTGTCCCAACATGCGAGAAAGACATCCGGCTTCTCTTCCTTCAGGATCTTCAAAACGACGGATGCGACGCCGTACACGGCGTTCACCAGCGTTCCATCCGGAGCTTTGAGCGGCGGGATCGCGTGCCACGCCCTGTGGAGCAGGGCGTTCGCATCAAGCAGAATGAGTTTTGGACGATGTTGAGGCATGACAAGATGGTAGCATAACGAGATAAATTACAAAGCGGTGATGAGAAGCAAGGTACATATCCCGAGATACAAAGAAATTCCAATATTCAATCTTCAAGCCCCCTCCATTCAAGTACGAACCTTGGAAAGATATGTTTGTATCTTATCTTTTGTTTCTCGTTCCTTACCTGTAAAGGTTGGGTTTATTCACGATGGCGATATCGATTCCCAAATTTCGAATTCTGCGCGCGCGCCGCTTGTTGCTCCGCAGACTGTACGGCTCCCAGGTAGCCGCACGGAGGCCGCTCTTCTTCAGCCATGCGATGCGGTTCGCGGAGAGCGCCGTATAGCTCTGCCCCACGGCGTACGGATGATGCGCTTCAACCCAGCGGATAAAGCGCTTGATGCGCACCGGCCAGCGGTGCAGCAGCAGGAGACGCGGAACATCCGGGAGCTCGCGCGCCGACTGTTCGATGACCCGGCGATTGAATGATGAAATGAACGAACGCTCGCGCAACCCTCTGCTCGTTTTGAGCTTGCGGATGACGTGATCGAGCACGCGCGCATCCTTCACTTCAAAATCGATGATCACGGGCGCCGGAACGCAGGCCGTCACCTCATCCAGCGTCGGAATGCATGATCCGTGGCGGAGCGTTATTTTCCGCAGCTCCGAGAGCGAAACCTGTTCGGTTTTCCGATTATCCCCTGCGAGGCGGCGAAGGTTTGCATCATGCACGATTACCGGCTTCCCATCCCTGGTAACGCGGATATCAAGCTCGATCCCGTCGATGCCTTGGGCTACGGCGTTCCGAAACGCTTCGAGCGAATTCTCATCCGCACTGCGCAGAGCCACGCCTCTGTGCGCGAACACTTTCATGGCACCAAGCCTAGCGCAGATTGCGAATTTCGTCACGGATGGATCTGACAGCTCCTTGACGGACAACAAAACGCGTGGTTACGTTGCTTCGCACCTCAACAAGGAGCGGTCCATGCCTGATCTCCCCGCGCTTCCGAATCCCAATACGGCTGGAACACAAGAATATCTGCGTTTCGTCGAAAACTTGCGACGTGCCATTCCCGGTTTGGAGATGTTGGAAAAACTCCTGCAAACAGCGCTCATAAGCGACCACACGTCCATCAGCGTGCTCCTTCGAGAATTGGACGAACGACCGAAAGCAAAACTATTCGCATTCGGATTCGTGGTTGCCGGAATTCATGAAGGTAAACAGGCAAACATCTATGTCGTTTTCTTCACGGATGAAACCGTTGAACTCCGGTTCAACAACCACCAGCCGCAAACAAACACGGTAACGCTCTCGTCGTGGATGGAAGGATATCGCCATGCTCTCGTCCATTTGCGAGATTTCCTTTGTTTCGCGAAGCAGATACTCGACATCGCCGTTCCGGAACCGTAATGTACTCGCTTTAGCCGCCAACAACGCTCGTTGGCGGCTTTCGCATTCCAAAGACAATCCGCAATGCGTAATGCGTAATTCACAATCAAAAATCCGCTTTGAGCGGAATTTTTGCTGGAGGCCAGGGCGAGAATCGAACCCGCGAATAAGGGTTTTGCAGACCCTTGCCTTACCACTTGGCTACCTGGCCGTGAATGTATGGCAAACCATGACGGCACACTGGATATTATAGGCTTTAAATCCATTCGTCCAGATGGACAGATGCGGCCGCATGCACGAAACGAGGCAGTGCGCCTCGTTTCGATATTCGACATTTGATATTCGATATTCAACGATTACCCGTTCACCTCTTCCGTCTCAACGATTTCGATGTGAGCATAGCGCACGCCGAACTGACGGGCTTCACCGAGGTCTTCCATCCAAAAGTCCATCTTGTACGGGTAGCGCTTGTTCATGCGGTCGTGCACCTCGAAGACTTTGTCCCCGAAGAGCGACGGGATGCGCACCTTCGTGCCGAACGGGAGGAAGTTGCAGGCGACGATTCCGTCGCGCACGTGCGAACCGTCGGCCGTAATGAACGGCGTGGAGTCCGTTTCTTCCGGACGGGACGTATAGGCCGTCATGGGCACATAACGATATGTACGAATCGCTTCAACCTTCGTGTACGTCGGAACGGTAAAATGGTACTCCGAACCCTCGTCATTCTTCATGAATCCGTTCAGAAGAGGGGATACTTCCGTGGTCGCGTCCGCATCCGCCGTTTGAAGCGGCAATGAGACGAGCGTGATGGCCACGAGAAGGCCCAATGAAGCAACGGTTTTGATCCGTTCGATCGAATAATCTGAAATTCGTGAAATAATAGTCATATATTCGTTAAGTGTGTCCAATCGCTTTTACAGCGAAGGAAAGACAACTTAACATATTTTCGCAATCCTGTCAAGGGTTTTCCCTGATTATTTTGCTTAATTTAGCAAAATAATATATATTTCATTGAGGATTTGCGTTTCCACCCCTCATATTCAATACTCGTACGAATTCCCTTTATTCTGTAAGGTGATCCAAGGCGAATTCGCCGGAAGGAGACAACATGTCACCACGTTGACGCAGTCCGGTAAATAGTGGTGTCAAGGACGCGAGGAGGAGGGTCGGATCGTGTCTTTTTTTCAAATAGTTGGCTTAAAATGATGAATTGCAAGCTTGTCTGAATAGAAGTGAAACGGAAGTTGGTGCACGTTGCCGAAAAGACCGTTAACCAAATGCCCCCGTCTGAGATACACTACTCATTAAGAACGATTTCCTGTCTCACCCCAATCAAATAATACGTATGCCTATCAAGCACCTGAAGTTGAGCGATAAGATCCCGTCACTGAGCGGAACTGAAAAGAAGAGGGAGCGCTGGAAGTCCCTGCTCATTACCGGAGGGGTTCTTGCGGGAGCGATCATGCTCATCGGCTTTTTCGTGCTCACGCTCGCCCTCGCGTGGATGAGCCGGGATCTCCCGGATCCGAATGCTTTGCTTCAAAGGGAGATTGCGCAATCAACAAAGATCTACGATCGGACCGGCGAAGTCCTCCTCTACGAAATCCACGGGGACGAACAGCGCACGCTCATTACGATCAACGAAATTCCGGACGTGATGAAGCAGGCCACGGTTGCCGTGGAGGATAAGGACTTTTACAAGCACCACGGCGTAAGCTGGAAAGGCCTCGTTCGCGCATTCGTGACGAGCGCCATCAAGCGCCAGCGCGTCCAGGGGACGTCCACCCTCACCCAGCAGTTCGTGAAGAACGCCATCCTGACGAATGAACGGACCGTTACGAGAAAACTGAAGGAGCTCTTGCTCTCCCTTCAGATTGAACGAAAGTACTCAAAGGATGAAATTCTTCAGCTCTACTTGAACGAGATTCCGTACGGCTCCACCCTCTACGGCGTTGAATCCGCCGCCCAGGGCTATTTTGGAAAATCCGCCAAAGAGCTCACCCTCGATGAGGCCGCATTGCTCGCGGCCATGCCTCAGTCCACGGATATCTACAATCCGTACGGCATGGGTTCACGAGGGGACAATCGAGACATGCTCGTAAGCCGCCAGCATTACATCATGGACCTGATGGCCGAACAGGGATTTATTTCTCGGGAAGATGCGGAAACGGCAAAGGGGATTGATACGCTCGAAAAACTCATTCCCCGCCGTATCGGAAACATCAAAGCTCCGCACTTCGTTACGTACGTACGATCTGAACTCGTGGAGATGCTCGGCCAGCGCACCGTGGAAACGGGCGGACTTAAAGTCATCACCACGCTGGACTGGCGCCTTCAACAGGCCGCGGAAGAGGCGGTGTGGAACGGGGTTGAAAAACGCGGAGAGCAGTATGGATTTTCCAACGCCTCCCTCGTTTCCATCGGTCCGAAGGACGGCCATATTTTGGCCATGGTCGGTTCGAAGGATTTCTTCGACGAAGAGAATGACGGCCAGGTCAATGTGGCGATTCGTCCGCGGCAGCCGGGTTCGAGCTTTAAGCCCGTCGTGTACACCGCGGGCTTCATGAAGGGCTACACCCCGGAAACCACGCTCTGGGATGTAAAGACGCAATTTCGGACGG
Source organism: uncultured Gammaproteobacteria bacterium (assembly GCA_964392485.1). Taxonomy (GTDB): domain Bacteria; phylum Patescibacteriota; class Patescibacteriia; order 2-12-FULL-60-25; family 2-12-FULL-60-25; genus 2-12-FULL-60-25. The sequence goes on from CAYMPS010000008.1 coordinate 19,556, forward strand.
ATACGAACAACTACTCGCCGAACAACTACGATTTTAACGAACGTGGACCCGTATCCATCCGCATGGCGCTTCAGGGATCGTTGAACATTCCGGCCGTTAAAATGCTCTATCTCGTCGGCGTGGGCCGCGTACTGGATCTCGCGGAAGAACTCGGCTATACCACGTTCGCCGAGCGGAGCCGCTTCGGCCTGGCGCTCGTTTTGGGCGGAGGAGAGGTGAAGCTCTTGGAGCATACGGCGGCATTCGGCGTATTCGCGAACGAGGGCGTAAAACAGCCCACGACGGCCATCCTCAAGGTGGAGGACTCCAAAGGAGAGACGATTGATGAATGGAAGCTCGAGGACGGGAAGCGCGTCTTCGATCAACAGATCGCGCGCGTCACTTCAAACGTGCTCTCGGATAACAATGCGCGCGCATACGTATTCGGAACAGGGAACTACCTTACGCTTCCGGGACGCCAGGCGGCGGCAAAAACGGGAACGACGAACGACTATCGCGATGCGTGGACCATTGGCTACACCCCGTCCCTCGTCACGGGCGTTTGGGTTGGAAATAACGACAACACGGAAATGAAGCGCGGAGCCGGAGGCTCAACGATCGCGGCTCCGATCTGGCAGTCCTTCATGATCGAGGCCGTGAAAGGCTCTGAAGCCGAATCATTCACCTCGCCCGGCCCGATGACAACCACGAAGGACGTCCTTGTTGGCAAAGCGTTTGAGACCAAGGTGAAGATTGATACGATCTCGGGAAAACTCGCGACCGAATACACGCCGGAGGAGTTCGTCGAAGAACGGACGTTCTACGATGCCCACTCCATTCTGTACTACGTGGACAAAGACAATCCGCTGGGCCCGGTCCCGACGAACCCCGCGCGCGATCCCCAGTTCAACAACTGGGAAGCGGCCGTGCAGGCCTGGGTGGAGAGAGAGGAATGGAACGCAACCGGAACCCCGCCGACCGAATACGATGACGCGCACACCAAAGAGAACGCCCCTCAAATCCGCGTCAACGAACCGTCGAATCGAGATAAAATTCTCTCCCGTTCATTCGAGATCAAAGCGGAGGTGACCGCCGCGCGAAGCGTTCAGTCCGTAAAAGCGCTCATCAACGGCTACGTGGTGGGCGCGGCCTTCAGCGGGAGCGGAGGCTCATGGAACATCCAGGCGAGGATTCCGAATGCGCTGGGCAAGGGCTTTCACGACCTCGTCATCCAAGCGCGCGATGATGTGGGGAATACCGGAACCGAAACGCTCACCATCAACTTGCTCGCGGATCCCGAAGAGCTCTTTCTCCAAGTCGTAAATCCGTCTCCCGGGAGCGAAATATCAATGAACGACTTCCCGAAAACGGTTGAAGTCCAGATCAACGATCTGAGCAACATCTCCCGCGCAGACCTCTACCTCCAGACGCCGACGGGAGAGACGAAGTTGATCGGATCAAACATCAAGCCGCAGGAGAATCCCGTTCCATTCAACTGGTCATTCCTCCGCGGCTCCGGCGTGTACTCCCTGTACGCGGAAGCGACGACGAACCAGGGAGATAAAATCAAAGGAGATACGATCAGTATCACGGTCCTTCCGATGCAGGGAGAGGAAAAGGATGAGGAATAGCTTTTAGCTTATAGGGTGTTAGCTTATAGAACGTTGCGAAAATCTCGAAATCATAACGTTCAACATTTTCATAACCTCCCTTAAAAGATTTTCAACTTCACGAAAATCTATGTGCTTCGTTTGAGGAAGTTGTTTCGCTATTACAATCTGCGTTTCAAGTTCAG
>CAYMPS010000009.1:0-2359 GCA_964392485.1 uncultured Gammaproteobacteria bacterium
GCTGGAAATATCTTGTCATAAAAATCCTTGGGACAATCTGCTTAGCACTTGGAGTGGTTATCACGCTCCTCTTTCTGCTATTCACTTTCACGTCTGCCGCGCAAAAACGAGAGCACCCCGATACCCTGCAAAAAACAATGGCATCAGCTCGAACATTGGCCATTGAATGCTCCCCTCCGCTTCTCTTTTACTGTGGCATGAAAGCTTTTGTCCGTTTCGCGTGGCGTGTGTTTCTCCTCATCCATTCGGAGCGTCGCGTGATCTGCGGCACGAGCGTCTTTGTCGGCGCGCTCGCCGGGTTTATTCTCCGCGTCCAGTCGTCGGCGACAAGCATCGCACCGATAACGGCCGTGCTCATCGGCGCTGTATGCGGACTCATGTTCGGTCTCGTGAGCCACGAGCTGATCGCCAAGCGTTGGCTGCTCCCCCGGGGACACCTGCCCATCAAGAGCTAGGCGCTATGCCCGCGCGTTCGTTCACTTCTTCACGCCCCCGAACCGCTTGGTCTCGGGGGCGTTCGCATATGCGGCGATTGACAGCGCGTCATTTTTATGGTTGGGTGGCAGGGTCTCAAACCTTTAGGAGGAATTGATGGAGACCACGACCTTCACAAGCTATTCGCACCCGTTCACTCTCAGCGTGCTCGACAACGGCCTCACGGTCGCTACGGTTCCAAACAAAGAAACGATCGGGTTTCATTGCAGATACGTCATCCGAGCCGGTGGATTCAGCGATCCGATTCCAGGAACTGCCCATTTCCTGGAGCACCTGATCTATACCGGCCCGTCCAGGAAGGGTATACACCCCCTCTTACGCAGCCACATGCTCAAAGGAGGGGACGGGAATGCGGGCACGAACCTCTACAGCACGTCATACTACGTGAACGGGCTGCTCGAGCATCTGGAAGAAGCATTGAACGGACTCTGCACGCTCTGCACGCAGCCTTCATTTACCAGACAGCTGGTAAAAGAAGAGCGCGACATCATCATCGAGGAAGAACGGGCAAGGGGCCGAGACCCATACAACTCCTGGGAAGAAGCCATGCTCTATCCGACCAACCTGCGCCTGCAAATTCCACTGCCCGGAAGTGCTATTCACATAGAGGCTATCCGCTACGAAGAACTCATGGAGTTCTATGGCGCGACTTACCGTTCGGGCAATGCGCTGCTCATCGTCTCCGGCAACATCGAACATGAACGCATTCTGGAACTCGCGGCCAAACAGCCGCAGCTCCCTGAAGGTGAGCGGACGCAGCCGCCGCCCGATGATGCGCCCCGGCTTGGGACTTGGACATGCCGAAACCCTGAGATGAAACCCCGCGTCATCGTGTATACGGCGATGCCACAAGATGAAGTTGCCGGCACCAGGACGCTCATGGCGCTCGATTACCTAACGGATCCTGCGTTCGGCCCTCTCTATTACGAACTCCGACAGCGCGAACGCATCATCTACTCACTAAAGGTGCGCGATCACGGCAAGCCCTTCAATGAACTCGGGCTGCAAATCGCCGCGCCATCGAGCAAGCTTGCCTTCATTTGCAGCCGCGTTTACGCGCACCTGTCGGATCTGCGCGATGGCAACGTAAACGAAGACAGCTTCATGCGGCTGAAAGCTCTGACGCAGCTACAACACGATTCGCGCAACGAAAGATCCGTCGGCGGCGTGGTGGAAGCCATCACCCGACACTGGGTCCACGATGAACTTAATGATTCAACGCTCTGGCCCGAATTCCTGGCGACCACGAGAGAAGATCTTGTCGACGTTGCACGCAAGCACTTACACCTGGACAATCTCGGCACGATCTTCGTGTACGACCGGGACGAGTAGTCCGAATACACCTCCCTCCTGCGCCCCCGGACACCTGTTCGGGGGCTTGCTTATATCTATTGACAATCCACTTAATCTTTCCTATGATCCCTTCGCTAACTCATACGTCCGTCCGGTCCGGGAGACTGGATGAGACGCGAAAACGGAAGTTGGCTTTGGCGGACGATTCCATCGGGATCAAACGCGCGAAGTCAGATTCCGACGAGCTCATATGCTTACCGCACAAAAAAAGAAGCGCGTCATCGAAAAATACAAAGTGCACGAGACGGACACGGGTTCCCCGCAGGTCCAGATCGCCATTCTGACGGCCGAGATTAAGGATCTCACGGATCACCTCCGGTCGCACAAGAAGGACTTCTCCAGCCGCCGCGGATTGCTAAAGAAAGTCAGCGAACGCCGCAAGCTCATGAAGTACCTCAAGCGCGAAGATGCAAAAGCGTACGACGATCTCATGGCGATGCTGAAAGTATAATTAAAAGCTCCCCGGATGACGGGGAGTTTTTGATTTCATTGATATTGTTTCATCGTGCCA
>CAYMPS010000009.1:2459-9468 GCA_964392485.1 uncultured Gammaproteobacteria bacterium
AGCTCCCCGGATGACGGGGAGTTTTTGATTTCATTGATATTGTTTCATCGTGCCACTGTTCTATTGTTACGATATACCCTGCATAAATCATCTTTGATTAACGATGAAGCAATGGGACAATGGAATGATCGATCAAGGAAGCTGTGATAATCACATTTTGAATAAGGGACTTGACAGTCTGCGTGATTTCCGCTATGATCGCGTCATCCGGTTGGAACGATTTATTACTCACACGTGAGTTATTTTACATAAACATAATCCGTTCCGATCCGGCAGATATATGATCAAGAGGCCCGAACAGCGTATTGTTGTTCTCATAGATACGCAGAACATGTACCACTCCGCGAAGCATTTGTACGGAGCGCATTTGAATTTCGGCAAGCTCGTGGAAACGCTCGTGGGCGACAGCCAACTCATTCGCGCCATCGCGTATGTCGCGACGAGTAAGACCGGCGAAGAAAAGGGGTTCTTCGGCGCGCTCACGGCCGCGGGGATCGAAGTGAAATCCAAAAACGTCATTGAGTTCGCGAGCGGTGAACGCAAAGCGGACTGGGACGTTGGCATTGCCATCGATGCCGTAAAGTTTTCGGACCGCGTGGACAGCGTCGTCCTCGTGACCGGCGACGGCGACTTCGTGCCGCTCGTCGAGTATCTGAAAGCCAAAGGAATCTCCGTGACTGCCGCGGCATTCGGCGAATCAACGTCAAAGCTCTTAAAGGAAGCCGTTGATGAATATTTCAATATCTCGGAGCACACGGCGGAACTGTTGATGGCCGGCGGCGGACGGGCAACGAGAAGCCGAAAGGTGAGCGACGAAGGACGCATGGGTAAAAAACACGCGTTTAAGAACGACGAGGAGATTGAAGAACAGAAATCGTTAAAAAGAAAAGGGCCTCGGTCCGGGGGAGGAAAAAAGCCCGTACGGCGCGTACGCGTAACCACATAACGTAGACGTATTGAAAGATGAACGAATTTCCATTAACCTCTGATTATTCGTTCATTCCTCAATCCGTTCATGACGGATTCGCACATTCATTATTAACACATCGTCGTTCTCCTGCGGACACTGATTCGCTCCAATCAATTGGCGGATTTTGTCTGTAGGAGAGCTTCATACATCAATATGGAAGCTCAACACGAGTATTCAATTGAGTTTGCCGGTCGCCAGCTTACGATCGGCGTCGGGCTGCTCGCTCAACAGGCGGGCGGTTCATGCACCGTTCGCTACGGCGATACGGTCACCCTCTGTGCCGCAACCATGGGATCGAGCGACCGCCAAGGCATCGACTTCTTCCCGCTCATGGTGGATTTTGAGGAGCGCATGTATGCCGCGGGACGCATCAAAGGATCCCGCTTCATCAAGCGCGAAGGCCGTCCCACGGACGAAGCCATCCTCTCGGGCCGCCTCATCGACCGGGCCATCCGGCCGCTCTTTGACGATTCCATCCGCCGCGATGTTCAGGTCATTGCTACGGTTTTCAGCCATGACCAGGAAAACGACGCGGATATTCCCGGGCTCATCGGCGCGAGCTGCGCGCTCATGATGAGCGACATCCCGTGGAACGGACCGATCGCCGCCGTGCGCATCGGCCGCAAAGACGGAGAGCTCATCGTCATGCCAACGTACCAGCAGGTCGCCGAGGGCGATCTTGATCTCGTGGTCGCCGGAACGCGCAACAAGACGATCATGGTCGAGGCGGGCGCAAATGAACTACCGGAAGAGGTCATGCTCAAAGCCATGAAGCTCGCCCAGGAATCGCTCAGCCCGATCATCGATCTCATTACGCACGTCGCAACGGAGCACGGAAAAACGAAGTGGGACCCGAATGCGGAACGCTCCGATGAAGCGCGCGCGGAAAAACAGCGCGTAGACGCATTAAAAGAGCGTGCGAGCGCCATCGTTCGCGAAATCGCGCCGTCCGTTATCTGGGGCAAACCGCTCATGACGAAAGCGGACCGGAAGGATGCGAAGGATCGAATGAAAAAAGAACTCGTTGCGAAACTGGCAGCCGAAGGCGCATCCGAAGGGGACTGTGCGTTGGTTGGCGAATGGGTAAAGGAATTCGTAAACGGTGAAGTGACGCGCGCCATCATCGAAGACGGCAAGCGCGTGGACGGCCGATCGCTCACGAGCGTTCGCAAACTCGGAAGCATGGTCAGCGTGATCCCGAGAACGCACGGCAGCGGTCTGTTCGAACGCGGAGAAACGCAGGTGCTCTCGAGCGTAACGCTCGGCGCGCCGAGCATGGAACAGACCCTCGACACCATGGAGTTCCAGACCAAAAAGCGCTACTTCCACCACTACAACTTCCCGGGCTACTCCGTCGGAGAGGCGAAGCCGAACCGCGGACCGGGCCGGCGGGAAATCGGACACGGAGCATTGGCCGAACGTGCGCTCATGGCCGTATTGCCGGATAAGGAAGCGTTCCCCTACACGATCCGCGTGGTTTCCGAGGTTCTGGGATCAAACGGATCGAGCTCCATGGCATCGACCTGCGGAAGCACGCTCGCGCTCATGGATGCCGGCGTTCCGATCACATCGCCCGTTGCCGGCGTGGCCATGGGTATCGCTTTGGACGAAGATAGCCAAAAATACCGCATTATTACCGATATTCAAGACGTTGAGGACGGAAAAGGCGGTATGGACTTCAAAATCACAGGCACGAAACAGGGGGTTACGGCCGTTCAGATGGATACGAAGACCCTTGGCCTCCCCTGGGAAGCGGTCGAACAGACCTTCAGCCAGGCGCGTCAAGGACGTTTGGACATCTTAGACAGCATGGAGGCGATCATCGCAAAGCCGCGTGAAGAGCTGAGCCGCTGGGCGCCGCGCATCGAGAGCTTCCACATCAATCCGGATAAGATCCGTGATGTCATCGGTCCGGGAGGAAAGATGATTCATGAAATCGTCGCGAAGACGAATGTGGAAATCGACATCGAAGACGACGGGCTCGTGATGATCACGGCCGTTGATCCGGTCGGCATGGAGAAGGCGAAAGAGTGGATCGTCCAGCTCACGCGGGAAGCGAAGGTCGGTGAAGTGTTCACCGGCAAGGTCACGCGCATCATGGACTTCGGCGCGTTCGTGGAAATTCTTCCGAAGCAGGAAGGGCTCGTTCACATTTCCGAACTCGCGATGAACCGCGTGGACAAAGTCGAGGATGTCGTGCACATCGGAGACACGGTTACCGTCGTGGTATACGAGATTGATTCAATGGGCCGCGTGAACCTGTCGATCAAACGTGCGCTCCCGGGATACAGAGCGGAAGATGACACGAACAGCGCGCGTCCTCCGCGCCGCAGCGGTCCTCCGCGAGGCGGAAGGCCCGGAGGAGGCGGTCGTCCCGGCGGACCCAGGAGAAGGTTCTAACATAACGCCGTGATGCGAGCGGGCGGGAGCTGAATTGCGACAGCTCCCCCTCCCCGCCCCCGCATCTGGGCGCACCAGGCATGTCGTTCGCGAACGACATGCCCCGCACTCCGGAGATGGAACATATTATTGATACAACGCCTCAGGGCAGCGCGATTCTCGCGTACGGAAAATCACCGAATACATTAGGGTTTTTTAAATGGGTCTTGATCGGATTCATTGTTTTTTTTACGCTCGCTTTTCTCGGTTTTTGGATTCTCGTTCAGAGTCTTTCCGTAGAGCTTCCGGAGGGCAGATTGCTTATGGCGGCGATCAAACCTTCGGGGGTTCGGGACGTGATCCCAAGCGGACTGTTAACGGACCTCCCTCCTGCGTGGAGAGCGGCCATACGCACGGATTCGCGTCTGCCCGTCTTTCTGGGCGCCTCCCTCGATAACGAAGGAAACTTGCATGCGTTCGCGCTCGTGTATCGACACCACATCGTTGTTCCATCCGACGATCTTGGAGTGGCGAGCCAAGGATTGATGAAACTTTTAACGGACGCGTCAACGAATACAAAACGTGATCGCGTTCCCGTTTCGGACCTGCTCCGACTCTCGCGACGGCTTCGCTCGCATGACGCTTCATGGAAAATTGAAACGGGAGAACTTACGCGTTTGATCCTCGGTGAAAGAGCGGCGGACGACGCGGTGTTCGGAACGTGGGACGGACGGCAGGGCAGCATCGATCTCTCAACAACGAACGTACCCTCCGTTGCGAATGTCGATGCGCCGATCATCGTAACGCTCGACAACGATCGACGGGAAGCGGAGCCGGTCATGAACGCACTCGCGTCCCAGGGAATCGATTTGCGCTCCCTGAGTGAATCTCCATCCGTTATTTTTATCTCACCCGAAGATCATGATGTGAGGCTCGGATGGGACGGCAGCATTTCCCAAGGCGACCAGCATCTCGCGTTGGGAGCACTCGGAGTCTCAAGCTTTCAGGAGTATCAACTGCCCGATGAGACGATCGTTCGAGAAATCGCTCCGAGCGACTTGAGCGTTACATCCGTTTCCGGATCCCTTTTCTCATCAGAAGGAATAACCGGCATCCCCCACTCGGATGTGTGGCCTGAACACTGCCCCGGAGCCCTTCGTCTCTCTATTGAGGAGTCTGCTTTACAAAATCTATTTGAATCATGGAACATCCCGAGATCATGGAGGGAAAGCGTCTCATCCATACAAATACGTGAGCGAGCGGAGGGGGTGAGTGTTTGCATAAATGAATAATTCTGTTTTTAAAGTTATTCACATGCCTGTTGATAACTTATTTTTTGCTAGGTTTTGCTAAGAATATATCTTGTTATCAACAGCTGTTGAAAAGTTATCCAATAACGAATATCATATATACACGGACTTTACAGAAGCCTTTCTCAAAGCGGAAAGGCATACCTGAATTTTTTTGGGCACGTAAATCCTGCCATTTGACCTGTCCAGCCCACTGGCCGGACCGAAAGAAAGAATTCAGAGGAGCGCACCTTTTAAACTGCAGAGGGACGGATATCCAGACCTGTTCACTGGGTAACCGATCCATGTACGAACTCGACCCCCGTCCCGCATACGTGGGCTTAGAAAACAAAAAGCAAAACGTAAAGTCACTTCGGCATCCCGTGCAATAAACAACAAAATGTTAAAAATGGGCACTGCCAGGGCCAGGTTCGTATAGCAGCACCTTCCTAAAAGACTCGGTATTTTATGCCGGTTGAGCATACGCGCGTTGAGTGACGTATCATTCCACTCCGCAATCAGTCATGTTCCCGACCTTACCACTGGGTCTGAGGGCCTTGAAGGCAAATTTTCATTAAATTCGGCCTCATCAAGGCCCTTTTGTTATGCACAAAAATTTTCACTCCGGCTAACGCCGTTTGGATACCTTTCGCGGCCTACTAAAAAACGGGGAATGGCCTTATCGCATTTGGCATTTGACCAATCAACTGAACCGGATAGGCTGACTATGGATGATAGACATTCCCGCTTAAAATGAGCGTTTATCGCTTCAATACCGCCTCTTGCTGAAAAAGCAAGGTAACGGTAGACTGAATCAGGCCAATTAATCATACCCATATGGCACTAAACACTGAATTTATTAAGCAAATGCAGCAGCGGTTGTTGGAGGATCAGGCGAAGCTTGAGCGTGATTTAAATGACATAAGCTCAAATGATCCGAACGTCAAAGGAAGGTTTGAAGTAGAGTACCCGGAATCGGGCGGCAATTCGGATGATGATAATGCCATGGAGGTGACGGAGTACAGCGATGAAATCGCGTTGAAAAACCGCCTTGAAAAAGAGTTAAAGGATACGGTCTCCGCACTCAAACAGATTGATAAGGGTTTATACGGTATTTGCCGGTACTGCAAAAAGGACATCCAGGAAAAACGGCTGGAAGCCAGACCCGCGAGTTCATCTTGCATCGCATGCAAAAAAGCGCTTACCCAAGAGGTATAAAAGGAATAGTGCTTGCAGCAGCCGCTTTTACAGCGGCTGTTATTGTTTTGGTTGATCAATCAACGAAGCACCTCTTCCTGTCGCTCGGCGATGAGCATCACCGCATTATCATTAAAAATGTTTTGGAAACGATCCACCATGAAAATCATGGAATTATCGCGAATTTGCCGTTGCCGTTACCCCTAACGATTTCGGTTACGATTATTATCATGGCGCTGATCGTCATTCATGTATTGAAATATGTTCGCGCGAATAAAATGGTTCAAGCCGTTGCTCTCGCGGAGATCTTCGGCGGCGCGCTCGGAAATCTCATTGATCGAGTAACGCGGGGGTACGTCTTTGATTGGATCTTGCTCTTCGGACAAAGCGCGATCAACATCGCGGACATCGCCATCATCGAAGGCGCACTCGTCTTTATCGGATGGACGTGGCTTGAGAAGAAGTCAAAGAACGATCAGGCGCATCCTGAAGAACATATTTTGTAATATTCGATCGTTCTCGATTTTTTTATGTCGTTTCCGTATAGGGATACGCCATCGGCGCGCCGCTACGCCTGCCTGAATGTTCGCAAAAACGCTCCGTGATCAGATAAACACGGAGCGTTCATTAAAAATGAATCGACCAGAAGATTCGGCTGCGCGCACCGCTCATCCCGCAAAGATTCAACGCAGCGTCTTTGAAATTTGATCGAGTCCCTCAACGGCATCTCGGACGATGCGAACCCGCTTTTCCGCGGCATCGTGGACATCTTGAAGTTCCGATTCGATCGTTCTGATAAACTCGAGCGCCCCCTCTCGCCAGTTGAGGATTTCAGGATCCGGGATCGATTCTGACGATCTCTCGCTATCAAGGCTGAATGCTCTTTGGCAGCCGAATGTGAGCCACCTGAACGAACATCGCCAAAGGTGAGAACGTAGACGGAACAGCTCTGCGGAGAATATAACGTGATGAGCAGACGTCGGCGCGACAGGTTTCAATTCACTCAATTCCAGAAACCCACCATCTCCAAAAATGGACTGTACATGAGGCCTGATATTTTCTTCTAACTCCTTGAGGCCGTCTCTAAACGCCTCAAGTGATTGAAGGTCTCCTGATTTCGGAAGTGGAATGTGCATGCCTCCTCCTCGCTTGATCGTTGGCTCAAACTACTTCA
>CAYMPS010000009.1:9568-20213 GCA_964392485.1 uncultured Gammaproteobacteria bacterium
GGGCGGGGCAAGTCCCCGCCCATTCCTGAATATCTGTAAAAAAGGGGGGCGTGCAAATGACGTTATGCACAATTCGCAATACGCGGCGCAACATGCATCATTCGACATATTTTTATCAACAACGTCTGGTTTGATCCGCTCTGTTAAGCGACAAAAACCCTCGCTTGCATGATGTTCCGATCCATGAGACTGACTGAATAGAAGCGAGATTCAAAAATTGGATATGCCTCCAAGGAAAGGAGTTCGCAATCCGTAATAGGTAATCTGATTGATCTATGTCCGTAAAACCACTCACAGGCGCGCTCGTGGGCCTTGATGCCGAACTCGTTGAAATAGAAGCGGATTCGCGCTTCGGCAGACCGAGATTTTTTATCGTCGGCCTGCCGGACGCCATGGTCCAGGAGGCGCGTGAACGCGTAAAAAGCGCGATTAAACAATCGGGACTTCCGTTCCCGAGCGGAACGGTCGTGGTGAACCTCGCGCCCGCGGACTTGAGGAAGTTCGGTACGCTCTACGATCTGCCCATTGCCACGGCCATCACGTCCATCAACCTCCCGCTCGACGAGGAGCGCATAAAATCCATACTCATCGCGGGCGAACTCGCACTGGACGGAACGATACGATCCATAAACGGCGCGCTCAGCTTGACGGCGCTCGCCAGGGACCGCGGCATGAAGGAGGTTATCGTCCCTTGGATGAATGCGCGCGAAGCCGCGCTCATCCCGGGCATCGAGGTGTATGGCGCGAAGACGTTAAGCGACGTCATTCGCCACATCAACGGGACGAGGTTGATTGAGCGTACGCCCACGAGGCCCGTTGAAGCATCCCTCGACGTAAGCACGTACCCGGACTTCGCGTGCGTACGAGGACAGGAGGCGGCGAAGAGAGCGCTGGAAGTCGCGGCGGCCGGCAGCCACAACGTGCTCATGCAGGGGCCTCCGGGGAGCGGGAAGACGCTCCTCGCAAAATGCTACCCGTCCATCCTTCCGCCGCTCGAACCGAGTGAAATTTTGGAAGTCACGCGCATGTGGAGCGTTGCCGGACAGCTGAATGCGGATGAGGGATACATGATGCACCGGCCGTTTCGCGCGCCGCACCACACGGCGAGCGGCGTATCGCTCGTGGGCGGCGGAGCGATTCCGAAGCCCGGGGAAATCTCCCTCGCGCATCGCGGCGTGCTGTTTCTGGACGAGTTCCTGGAGTTCCCGCGACCGGTGCTCGAAAATCTGCGACAGCCGCTTGAGGACGGCATCGTGAGCGTGACGCGCGTCCAGCAATCCGTCACGTACCCCGCGCGCTTCAACCTGCTCGCGGCCATGAATCCGTGTCCATGCGGCTATGCAACGGATCCGGATCGCGAGTGCTCCTGCTCTCCCATGCAGGTCCTATCCTATAAAAAGAGGATATCCGGTCCGCTCCTCGATCGCATTGATCTCTGCATCGACGTCCCGAAGGTTCCAACGGACAAGCTCATGGAGCTCTCGCAGGGAGAATCATCGGAAGAAACGCGCAAGCGCGTTATCCGGGCGCGGAATCGACAACTGGAGCGGCGTGAAGCAACGAGTGCGCTCACGAACAGCGAACTGAGCTCTGATGTCATACGACGCACGATTGAAGTGAGCGACGAGGCGAAAACGCTGCTGAAGCAAGCCGTGAACCACTACCTCCTGTCCGCCCGTGCGTACTTCCGAACCCTGAAGGTTGCACGCACCATCGCGGATCTGGCGGATGAGGATCGTATTGAGCTCGCTCATGTAGCGGAAGCGTTGCAGTATCGGCAGCTCGCGGAATAGGGGGATTTGACGCTGAGAATAAAGACGGCCCCCAAACACGAATGTCTGAGGGCCTTAGGATGAGTGGTATCGATACCGCCCACCGTGCTCCGAAAATTGCCATACGATGCATGGTACCTGCAACGGACGGGTTCTGGGAACGAAAAGGAAGGCGTGCACACCACTCTAAATTAGAGTTTGGGCTGGCGGCACGGTAGTGTCAACACCCATCTCGAATCAGAGCTAGGAATGTTCCGACGTGCGCCTCATGAATGATCTAATCTCCTTTGTCTCCTAAAATACCAGATACGAGATACCAGATACGAGATACAAGCCACCAACTACCAAAACGTAATGTTTTTCACAAGATTTCACTCTGTTGAGCGCAAAAAGCACCAATATTCATTGACACGCAGTTCACAGTCTGATAGCTTATTGCGGCTTTGACGGGATTTCGAAATGAAGTCCCAGGCGTCACTCATCGAGGAGAGTTCGGTGAACGCCCTTACCATTTACGACTTACAAACGCTTCAATACGGTACTCAGCCGCTTTGGACTCCGGTCGCTCCAAATCCTTAAGCGCTGCATACATACCGTTTGGCCGAAGATCGTACGAGGCACTTCCTTCATCGGACGGCTGTTTGTGCATATCCTCATTCTCCCGTTCTACCGCCTGATAACGACGCTTCGATTGCGCTACGCGAAACTCACGCTTCCGGCCAGGAGCCTGCTCCTCTTTCTGCTCACGAACCGATACCTGTTTCACGGCATCATCGTCATCATTACAGCCGCGACCGTGAGCGTGAACTTCGTTGCCCGCCAAGCCAAAGCCCAAGACGTGGGGCAGACGAGTCTGCTCTACGCCATGGTAACCGGCGGCGACGTTCGAACTACGGAAGAAGAGGTGCACCCGGAACTCCTCGCGCACGACACGCACTACGCCGGCCCTTCAGCCATTTTGGCCGTTCCGGACATCGACTTTGATTACGACGAAGCGTTGGCGATTCCGGTGAGCGCGCCGTCCGTGCCCGGAACGATCGTTGCGAATCTCGTGCCGCATGATACGGAAGAACCGGAAGGTCCGATTGTGAAACGAACGGAAACGGAGACATACACCGTGAAAGAAGGGGATACGCTGAGCGTTATCGCCAAGCGCTTTGGCGTGAACATCGGAACGATCCTCTGGGCGAACGATCGCTCGGCCACGCAGTACATCCGGCCGGGAGACTCGCTCCGCATCCCGCCGGTTTCCGGCGTACTCGTGACCGTAAAAAGCGGCGACACGCTCTTGGCGCTCGCGAACACGTACGGCTCGGATGTCGAAGAAATCGCCGAAGCGAACCGCCTGAACAAAGAACAGCCCCTTCCAACCGGAGCGGAAATCGTTCTTCCGGGCGGAAGCCCTCCGTACACGCCGCCAAAACAGAGTTCGTATTCATCTCCAACGAATCAAGCAAACACGTTCGTAACCAAACCGCCTGATGCGAGCCCCGCCGCAGCACAGGGAAAGCTCTTGTGGCCCACGAGCGGACGGGTGATCACGCAATACTACGGATGGAGCCATACGGGTCTTGATATTGACGGCGACTATTCCTCCCCGCTCTATGCGGCGCATGACGGTACCGTAACCACAGCCGGCTGGAACAGCGGAGGCTATGGACTGCAAGTCGTTGTAACGGGAAGCGGCGTCATGACGCGCTATGCACATGCATCAAAAATTTTCGTGAAAAACGGCGACAAGGTGAAGAAGGGTCAGGTCATTGCCATGATGGGCACAACCGGACGCTCAACCGGTACGCACTTGCACTTCGAAGTCTACATCAACGGACGGCGCGTGAATCCGCTCGCGTATATCCGCTAAAGAAGGATTGAAGCATAAAACCAAACGCCAGATGCCCTTAGGGGCTTTTTGGCTATCGGCTTTTGGCTTTTCCGCTCCCAGCGTTGACGATTAGCGATAATTCCTGTACGATCGCAAAACTTCATATGAATCAGCCAACGATTGAAAAACTCAGCGGTTCCAAAGTAAAACTCCAGTTTACGGTAACGCCGGAAGAGGCGCAGCCGTATATCGACGAGGCCGTAAAAGCACTGAGTGCATCAAAGCCCATTGCCGGCTTTCGACCGGGGAAAGCTCCGTACGCAGAGGTCATCAAAGCGTTTGGCGAGATGACGATTTGGGAAAGCGCCCTCGAACGCATCGTTCGCGCCAGCTACATGCGCGCCATTTTGGATCATGATCTGGATACGGTCGGGTCTCCGGAAATTCAGGTTGATAAACTCACGCCGGGCGCCGATATTCAATTCACGGTTACGGCTCCCATTGCGCCAACGGTTGAAAAAATAGCAGACTATGAAAAGGAACGGGTTGATTTCCAATCTCGTACCATCGAGGAGAAGGAGATTGACGCCGCCCTGAGCGACCTCCAAAAAATGCAGCGCAAAGAAGTCGCTTCGACGGAACCGGCAACGAAGGAGGATCTCGTTGTTATTGATTTGGACATGAAGCGCGATCACGTGGCACTCGAAGACGGAGCGGCGAAAGGATACCGCGTGTACCTGGCCGAAGAGCACTACATCCCCGGATTTGCTGAAAAACTCATAGGGATCAAAGAGGGCGAGGAGCGTACGTTTACGCTCCCCTTTCCGGAAGGACACTTTCAGAAACACTTGGCCGGGAAGGATGTAGACTTCACGGTCAAAGCCGCGCAGATCTATAAACTCGAATTTCCCGCACGGGATGATGCATTCGCCAAGTCATTGGGCCAGGAGAACATGGGAGCGCTCCGGAACATCATTAAAGAAAATCTGTCGCTGGAGGAAGAAGCGCGTTCAAAAGAAAAGTCCGAGATCAAACTGCTCGAAGAGCTCGTTGATGAGACGACCTTCAGTGAAATTCCCGAACTCCTGATCAACGAAGAGGTGCGAAAGATGCTCAATGAGCTCGAGCACACGATTACGGAACGGGGAATGAAGTTTGAAGAGTACTTGATGAGCATTAAAAAAACCATGGATGAGCTCCGATTGGAATTCGTGCCGCAGGCCATGCGGCGGATTCGCGCGGCAACGCTCATTAAAGAGATTGCGAAGCGCGAAAAAACGGCCGTGACCGACGCGGAAGTCGATATGGAGGTTGACCACATCCTTCAGGGTATTCCGGAAAAAGATACGGAAACGCGCGAACGCGTGATCTCTCCGGAGTACCGCGAGTATCTGGCCATCATGATGCGGAACCAGAAGGCGATTGTGCTCCTGCGCGAAAAGGGGATCAAGAACTACCCGAAACGGGAAGAGTCATCGGAGCATGAACCCGTGCACGGTCCGGACTGCGATCACGAACACGATGACTAAATATTAAATCTCGAAATCCGAATATCGAAAAGATTGTAACGGTTGATAGGCGCCTCAATGGCGCCTTTTCGATACCTCGTTTTCGTTCGCGATGTTCGACATTCGATATTATGACTTCCATGTTATCATCTCCCCATGCAGCATCTCATCAATAAGCGGCGTCAGAAGCGCTGGCTCTCCATCGCGCGCATGGCCGTTGCGGCAGGGGAAAAAGAAGCTCTACGCCTCTATGACGTGAACCACGCGTCGAAGTACGGCTATAAGGAGCATAAGGAAATCGTGACCCTCGCGGACAAGGCCGTGAATGCGGTTGTCATCAATGTCCTGAAGAAACTCACGCCGACGATTCCGATCTGCTCGGAGGAAGGCGCGGACATTTCACGAACCGATCTCGGCAAGACGGATCTCGCCTGGGTGCTTGATCCGATTGACGGCACCACGAACTTCGCGGCGCGCTTGCCGCTCTGGGGTATCTCGCTCGCGCTCATGCGCCGCGGGGAACCGATCGTTGGCTTCATCTCCCTTCCTCCGCTCAAACACCGCTACCACGCCGTCAAAGGCGGTGGAGCGTGGTTTAAAAAAGACCGGCTTCACGCGTCGGAGACGAAGAAGCTCGGAGAAAGCCTCGGCCTCCTGTGCTACGGTTACGAAAAAGCCGATATGGACCGCGGGCTTCGTGCAGTCGCGCGCGTGACAAAAGAAGTCCGGTCCGTGCGCCGTATGGGCGCGGCCGTGATCGAAGCTGCCTGGGTTGCGAGCGGACGCGCGGACTTTTCCGTGCTCCACGGCGCAAAGCCCTGGGACGTGGCCGCGGGCGTACTCCTCGTGACCGAAGCCGGGGGCAAGGTCGTGAACCTACAAGGGAAGAACTGGACCGTTAAGGATCAGAATCTCATTTTAACAACGCCGAGGCTGCTTCCGTCGATTTTGAAATGCTTGAAGTAGGTTGCAGGGAGTAGGTTGTACTCCTCCGTGAGGAAACATATCCATACAAGCAACAACTCGGATTTAATGGTTGAATTGCTCCATGGTTCCATTGCTCCATTGTTACGCTTCCTGTTGTTCGTGAGACACCAATGGAACAATGAAACAATGGAACCATCACTGTAACATTCCATCTCATGAAAAAGCTCCTCATCACCGTCCGCGTCCAGCCCAATGCCAAATCGTCCGAGATCGTCGGATGTGTTGACGGCGTGTGGAAGATCAAATTGAAAGCACCAGCGATCGAGGGAAGAGCGAATGAGGAATTGATCAAATTTCTTGCGAAGAAGATCGGCATCGCGAAGAGCGAGATCGAGATCGTGAAGGGAAAAACGTCGAGGATGAAAGTTTTAAAATTACCCGATTCAGCATTAATGAATTAGTTTGCATCAAAAAGGGGCGCGATGAATCTACGATTTTACCTCACGGGATCATCTCCTCCGTCTGTCCACGGATTGCAGCGCAGGATTCTCCACGCGGCCATGAGGCCGCCTTTTAATACGCCGTACCTGCCGATGGCCTGATGTCCGTACTCGCTGCATGTGGGGTGGAAGCGGCATACGGGGTGCCGGAAAAGACGCGACGCCCATCCGTGGTCCGGAGACAGGGTATGCTGGTAAACGGCGATGAGGATCTGAACGAAGCGCCGCGGTAGGTGGAGGATGGTGCGGATCATACGCATTGTCTCATTGCTCTATTGTTTCATTGTCGCGAAACATCCTGCATAAACCATCTTTAACTTAACCATGGAGCAATGGGACAATGAAACAATTTTTATTGCGCCCTCTTTCCCGGCGGCCTGGGCGCTCCAATCTGCTTGGAATAGGCGATCACGCCCTTCCTGCTCTTTGGGGGCTTGGGACGTCTCACGAACGGTTTTTCGAGCTCTCCGGGCATCTTCTCGATGAGGTGGAGCATGGACTCCTTAAGCTCCTTGGCCTTGGCCGGAAGGATCTCTTTACGAGCCACGAAACTCATATCGTATCCGGGCGGAACAACATCCAGGTGCGGACGGATCGCTTCGCGCATGCGCCGTCGGATGCGGTTCCGTTCCACGGCTCGCTTAAACATTTTTCCGGATGCCACAAAGCCGATCTTCGATGGATCGGATCCGCTCTTCCTGACACGAAGGGTGCAAAACGGACCATAAAGCGGCCGCCCTTTTACAGACAGCCGCGCAAAGTCTTGCTCGTGTCGAAGCCTGGATGCTTTTGGCAACATGCTTCAATGATAGGCTATTACCGCGCTTTTTTCACTGCGATGGCTTTTCGGCCCTTCGCTCGCCTTCGTGAAAGCACCTTTGTTCCACCCTTCGTGCTCATGCGGGCACGAAATCCATGGGTCTTGGCTCGATGGCGCTTTTTCGGCTGGAACGTTCTTTTAGGCATATTCGTACAGGGGATAATGCCACGGAAAGGCTCTCATGGCAATAGTATGGCTCGTTTGTCGTTTATCGTTTGTCGTGAATGGAAAGGTTGGGTGCAATGCCTCGACGTACGATTATTAACAAACGACAAACGAACGTAACTTACCCCCAGTCACTCCACAGATTTGACGAGTGCTTGCGCGACTGTTGATATCTATAGGATCAGTTGCACAATCTGCGTCTTGAAATCAAATGGAATGTCTCCGACCTGGCATTTCAACAAAGGACATCTAGCGGTTAACATTCGGCCTCCATAAATCCAACTTTCCGGCCAAATACCAAACGCCGATCCCATCAATCCGTCCGCAACAGACGCCTCGCATTCACCTACCATTGTTATCCTCGCCTAATTTTCTTTCACCTCTCATCCTATGGACCTTCAAGTCATATGGCTTGCCACTCTGGGCGAGCTCGAGCTCACACTCTCAAAGGCAAACTTCACAACATGGTTCCGAAATACCTGCATATCCTCCTTCGACAACGGGAGGGCGGTCATTTCCGTTCCAAATACGTTTACCAAGGCATGGTTGGAAAAAAAATATCATGACTCCATCGTAAAGGCGCTGAAGCACGTTACATCCAATACGATTCGCGAAGCCGCCTACCGTGTGGAGATGCGGCCGACGATCGCCATGGAGCCGAGTCCCGATACCATGACGAGCGCCCCTTCGTTTCGGAATGAAGAGGCTCAACCGATGCCGGACGCTTCCGGATCGGAAGACGTCGGCCTGAATCCGAGATACCAATTTGACACGTTCATCGTGGGAAAGGGAAACGAGCTCGCGCATGCGGCGGCCCTCGCGGTCGCAACGACTCCGGGCGAAGCGTACAACCCCCTTTTCGTCTACGGCATTGCCGGCATCGGAAAAACGCATCTGCTCCAAGCGATCGGCCATCACGTGGCAAAAACGCGAAGCGACGCCGTGGTCTGCTACATCACCTGCGAACGCTTTACGAATGAGTTTATCCAAGCCGTGCGGGGCGGAAGGATTAATGAATTCAAGGATCGCTACAGGAACGTCGACGTCCTCCTGGTTGATGACATCCAGTTCATATCGGGGAAACAGGGAACGCAGGAGGAATTTTTCCATACGTTTAACGCACTCCACCAACTCAACAAGCAGATCGTCCTTTCGAGCGACCGGTCCCCGAAAGACATCCAATCGCTTGAAAATCGCCTGCTCTCCCGTTTTGAATGGGGAATGATTACGGATATCTCAAACCCGGACTTCGAAACGAGGATCGCCATTCTGGAGTCCAAGTGCGCGCAAAAGAGCTATCCGTTGAGTCCGGAGATTCTCCGTACAATTGCCGGAACGGTGAAATCGAACGTCCGCGAGCTTGAAGGCGCCCTGAATAAAATCATCGCCTACCACCAATTTAAAAACATCCAGCCCACCATGGAGACTGTCCAAACGCTCCTCCAGAGCTTTGTCCCGACCGTCCCAAAGCGAAATATCACTCCGCGGAGGCTCCTTGAAATCGTCGTGGTCTATTTCGACATCTCCATGGATGACATTCTCGGAAAAAGCAGGGAGCGAAGACTGGCCTTCCCGCGGCAAATCGCCATGTACCTCCTTCGAGAAGACGCGAAGTGCTCCTATCCGGCGATCGGAGCCCAAGTGGGAGACCGGGATCACACGACGGCCATGCATGCCTGTAATAAAATAGCGGAACTCTTGAAAAAGGACGAACAGCTTAAACAGGATATCATTCTCATCCGAGAGAAGGTGTACAGCGATAAATCCTAACATTCCATCTCCACAGCCCATCTTCATAACACCTGTGGATGATGTGGACATGTGAGGATTCGTTTCTTCGGCCATCTACTCATCCCCGATCAGGCACCCGTCTACTAACAGCACCCGTGTATAACTATCAACCTAAAAACGCACGCTGATATAGGTTTCTCAATTCTTTCCCCATCATCCACACCCCCTACTACTACTCCTAATTTATATATTAATAATTATAGTCTTATGAAATTCGTGTGCACGCAGGAAAATCTCATTCAGGGGCTATCCATCGTAAGTCATATTACGGGAAAGAGCATTAATCTCCCCGTTCTTGGAAATGTTCTTCTTAAAACGGAAGGAGGGAATGTAAAATTATCAGCAACGAATTTGGAACTCGCGGTGAGCACGCTCGTACGTGGAAAAGTTGAGGTGGAAGGAGAATACACGGTTCCGGCAAAACTCTTTCAGGATTTTATTTCCCTCCTTCCTCAGGGAAAAGTGGAATTGGAATTAAATGAAGACGGTCTTCATGTTACAGCGGAGGGTCAGGAGACAACGATTCGAGGCCTTCCGGCGCAGGAATTTCCCCTCATTCCGAAACTCGCGAAGTCTGAAGGAATAACGTTTTCTTTAATGGATTTGAAGCGCACGATCGGTCAGGTGGCCTTCGCCGTTTCCATCTCGGAATCTCGTCCGGAGCTCTCCGGTGTCGCGTGCTGGTTTGGTGGATCGGTTGGAAAGGGATCCGTCGCTTTTGTGGCAACGGACAGCTATCGACTGGCTGAACGCGTGTTGGCCGCGATGAAAGGATCAATGGAATCAAAAATCATCGTTCCTTCCCGAACCGTCCTTGAAGTGAGCCGCATTCTTTCCTCCTATAAGGATGAGCTGGGTGTTCCGGAGGAGGTTGAATGGGTCATGACGGAGAATCAACTCGTGGTAACGTTTGGAAATACGGAGCTCGTATCCCGCCTCATCGAAGGATCATTCCCGGACTACCAACAGATCATCCCCGAGCAGTTTGGCACCACCGCGATTTTGGATCGATCGGAATTCCAAAAAGCCGTGAAGGCCGCATCCCTCTTCTCGCGTCAGGGGCTCTATGACGTCCACCTTGCCGTGAAGCCGGCCGAAGGCACCATTGAGGTGTTCTCGGCTGATCAGGGCACAGGGAAGACGTCCACGGCCCTCCAGGTGGACCTTACGGGCAATGAGACGAGCTTGGTTGTGAACTTTAAATATTTGAGTGATGGATTGGCCGCGATCACCACGCCAAAGGTTAAACTCCTATTCAACGACTCTATGAGTCCCATGCTCGTTCTCCCGGAAGGCGGGGATGAGAAGTATCGGTACCTCGTGATGCCTATCAGGCAGTA
>CAYMPS010000010.1:0-20025 GCA_964392485.1 uncultured Gammaproteobacteria bacterium
ATTTTATCGTTCCGAAATTTCACGATTCGTAGACACGTGATGCGTCATACCCCTATGGAAAATCGTGAAATTTGCCATATTTTAGATCCTTTTCATTCATATTGCCAACTACTCTTGACAAAATCCTCAAATCGTGCTATATTACCAGCGAGTAAAAAATGGAAATTCGTACCTAATACACATCCATACAGAACCTTTGAAAAACGATGAGATGCGACGTGTTGGAATAAAAAAGCGACGCAGACGTATTCACCATACGTTTGAGGAGCTTTTTTACGAAACACGAGCATATCGCGTTTTTCAAAGGTTCTGCGGAACATAAGAGAGGAGAGAGACGACCAACACGGTGCATGGTCGAAAAACACCGTATGTCCCCTGTTTTTTATATAGGGACAAAAACGCCGGAATAGGTCTCTCTGTCCTCTTCCGGCGTTTTCGTTAGAGGCGAGAGGGGGTTACCAAGGGACGGGACCTAATCATAAATAAACATCCTTACTTTAACCGGCCTCGATCCCCTCCCTCTCGCCTTTGACTGAAACGGCATACAAGATTGATACGGGCAGACCATAGATGGTCGGAGAGAAATTTCGACAATGAGAGACCAAAAGAGACAACCCGCGCGTTGCCTCGTTCGGTCCGTACTTCTCACGAGGGAGGAGTAGGAAACAGAGCATCCGCTCAAGGAGTAGTGAATGATTCAACAGCAAACGGAACCTTCTCGCGTTGACGCAATCTTCACCGCCACCATGGCATCCGTAATCTTCGCCGGGGATGACGAGCGAAAGAACATCATCTACGTCACGCTCTACGCAAAGGGTGAGTACGCCGTATTCCCCTTGTGCATCGGATCCACGATCCCGCTCGATCAGAGCATCCATCTCGAACTTCACCGCAACAGCAGCGGCGAGGTGGAGATCATCCAAAACGGATCATGGGTCTGCGACCTCTTCCAGCTCAGATCACTGAGAGTCGACGATTTCATGATCGTCGTCAGTCCGAGCCGGAAGCGAGCCGAGCATTTCGGACAGACATGGGTGCGAGAACTCGCACTGAACTGACCAACGCGTCGTTCGCAAACGACGTACCCCGCAGCCCTTTCCCACTTCCCCCGAGACGATCATTCGTCTCGGGGCCTGAACAGAAATCTTGACCATTCAAGGCTTCTGTCCAGGCTCTCATTTCGAGAGTTTGAGAAACAAGGAGCAAGGATGCTTACGAGGAAAGAGATACACAACAAAAAAACCGTGGTCCATGAACCACTCAGGACAATTGAGGATGCAGCTCTCGCATTCGTCCTCGATTCCGCAGGCGGAATTGCCGTCAACGTCGAAAAGAACAGCCTCGTCATGCGGCGAGGCGGACGCATGTTCCGCTACACAGGCACGACGCGCGAAATCGTCGAATTGCGGCGAAGGCTCCATTTGCTGAACTGACGAACTCCGTGCATGGAGGAAGACGCCTATCTTCCTCCATGCGAACCAAAGGAGATGAATCATCGCGCATTCATCTCATTCGGTTCGAAGCGATCCGATCCCGGATGGCTTCAAATGACGAACATTCGTCTGGAGGTGCCATGCCGCAAAAGAAGATTGCCGTATTCAACACGAGTCACTTGTACACGGATGACGAATCCGCACCAATCGTTTTCTCCAATCCGGATGGCAAGACACTGCGAACGAGCGGTTGTCTCGAACGGGCCATACGAGATGGCTATGAGGTCTATGTGATCTCAACGCGTTCGCGCGCAAGCCTGGCGGATCGCTGGTGGCTTTCCATGGTGAAGCTTGGCAACGTGAGCTTCTCCGGCTACGCCACGGGAGACGCACGCTGCCCGGTCTACATCGCGCAGTACCGCACGCTGTACGATCGCCTTGGCTTGCCGTGGAGCCGCTTCTCGTCATGGATGGAAGCGCGCGACGCCCTCAAGCGCCACGGAGTCAGACTCGGCTTCACGTTCCATCCGGAAAACGACGAACCTTCAACCTGAGAACGGACATCTTCCGCTCCCATTGCCCCCGAGACGATTCGTCGTCTCGGGGCCTGCACAGAATTCCTGATCATCATCTCTCTTCCCCGGCGTTTCAATATGATGCCGACGATCAGGAATTCCGTGGAGGATCTCCATCGTATCGCAATCCAGCGATACCATGAGGGTTCAAAAACAAACATGCAAAATTCACAAAGCGTCGAGTACATCCCGAGCGTGTGCGTCGGCCCCGTCACGACAGGCGATGTCGATCTCCCCGTGGATTCGTCTCCAAACTGGAGTCCGAAACCTCCTCCGGCGGAATACGTCGTGCGCGATGAACTCGACCGCATTTGCGCCTGTGCACACGGACAGGTGGAAGCCGAGAATCCCGAACACGTGCTCTACGTCGCCATCCTTTCGGTGACGACGAACATGAGCGTCACCTTTCCCGTATTTCCCGGGATCGAGCTCAACATCCGCAACCTGAAACTGCGGTGGGACAGCCGAAAACAGGATGTGGGACCCGTTCTTCTGGACGAGGAAGGAAGCGGATACCACCTGCTCGGCATCGTCCGGCTTCGCAAGCTCGTCATGCGAGCCTTCTCGGAAGAATGGCAGGCGATACACTACCTCGCTCTCGCCATCTCGGACATGTAGATCCGAGGCTCACCTCTAAGGCGGGGAGCGATTTCATCGCTCCCCTCCTCCACGGAATTCCCGATCGTAAGTCAGCGCAATGAAAACATTTACATGATAAGCCGCTGCAATCGGAAATTCCGTGGAGGGCATCCCTTCAAACCAACCAACGAGGAGGTCCGAATGACCATCGAGATCATCACGATCAAGACTGACGGAAGCCGCATATCCCGCACCATCGAACAGCTGAAGCGGAAGAGGGTCACGTCGGTCGCAACCCGAAACGGGTTCCGCACGTACGTGATGATGCACGATCATCGTTCGGATCCCGCTTCGGAAGCCCGTGAACGCATCGCCGAAGCGATCGATGCGCACTATGCGGCGATCGACGCGAGAACGTTCAAAAGAACGTTACGCGCACGGGACGATCGCCTCATCTTTCGCTCACTCCGTGCGATCAGAAAGGCGAAGAACGACGGACGCAAGCCTCGCCGCAAGACGAATCGTCGTCGCGGTGAGTCCATGCAATCGTTGGACGAGAAGCACTTCCATGAGCTTCTCATGGAGCAGAACCGCTACGAACGCGGACTTCGCCTCTTGCGAGCACAAGCCGAAGACGATTCGGAATACTGGGAGAACGACGTCCCATCCCGAATCGCCGCCTAACCGCAACCCTTTCCCCCGAGGTATTCACTTGAATGCCTCGGGGCCTGCACGGAAGGCTTGATCATCTGATCGAACCGTCCGTGGAGGACTCCGTCACGCCGCACGATGCAGCGCCACGAGAGGACGAACGACATGAACGAAATAGACGCCTTGAGATCAGCCGCGATGCGCGCGGCGGAAATCCGCGACTTCTACGATGTGATGGAAGAAGCGCAGCGCGAAGAGCCGCTGTATTCTGAAGCGTTTGAACGCGCAAAGTGCGCCTACATTCATGAAACCGCTCGCATCGCCACCATTCTTTGGATATGCAATGCGAACGCGTCCCCTGTCGAAATCGTAGCTTCCGCGAGATATCTCATTCGGAAGTATTGATGAGGACACAGCTCGGATGAGCCAAGCCCTCCCGCTCGACAGCCCGCTCCGTAAAACGCACCCGGATTCCATGAGGAGTCCGGGTGTTTTATTTGAAGAGCGCGTGGCTTGACAAGCCTTCATTTTTGTACTAACATCATACGCTCGCTCTTTCAACACATACGGAGGATCATGCATAAGGAACCGTATCCGGTTATCAGAGAAATCACGGAAGAGGAACGTAGAAAGCACTGCGTGAATCACGACGCCGTCGCCGTCCTCTCGGAACCGGAGATGAGAAAGCTCAAGCCGTACGAATTCAAGACGCTCGAGCTCCTCATGACCGAATCACGATACGTCATTTTGACGGATCAAGGCCACCGGGAGGCGCCCATTTCGAACGCACTCTGCACCATGGCCGCTCAAGCGCTCCCGTGGTTCTACGAACGGATACCCGACGGACTGAAATACGAGAGTCCGCCCGAAATGCAAGGAGGGTACGACCGCCTTCGCCGGTTCATCCTGAAAAACGCAAATATCGATCCGATGTCCTGAGCCGGCACTCTCGCGGCTCAGGACCTCAGCATGCGGCCGAAATCATTCGACCATGCGCCGAGGTACCAACGCGGAGGAGGAAGAAAGATAGCTCGATACCCGCACATTCGATTCCATGAGATAGACATGCGCAACAACACCCTTCAGCTTGATGAAACGCATGGCTCAAAACCCATTGATGCGCTTTCCGACATGACGCTCTTCTTGATGATTGATGATCCCGTGGGGATCGATAAGCGCTATACCGTTTCGGAAGAGCTTCAGAGCGCGGCTGCGCACGTTTGGCTCGAACGCTATGCGAACGGGAACATTTCCGAGAACCCGTATTTCAACGTAAAGAATATCTGCAACCTCGCATCATTTATCATCACCCGGGACCGCCCAACGCTTCCGCCGCCTCCGCCGGTCGCTTAGCGGGGAGGAAACCGTTCCTCCCCCGCTCAATGAAACGCCGATCACACCGATGGACATTTCATTGAGCGAGAAGTATCTTGCCTTTCGTCCGTAACGGTGCATGTTCGCACCCAAGCACTTTCACATGAGAGGATCATGGTCAGATGATGTCGACTCATGAGAACAGCGAGCCGTGTTCGGCGCGCAAAGTGGCCGTATTTGAACCTGAAGACATCCGCATGCGAATGCACGCGGAACGAAAGGAGCTCCAACTCATCGAGTTCATTCCCAACCGGGGCTACGTATATTCAACAGGCCGCCTCGAATGGGCGATCGAATCCGGGTATGACGTCTACGTGGTCACTCCGCAGATGGAATCGCGGGATGAAGACAGATGGTGGATTGAACTTCTCCCCTCTCGGGACGACTGCCTCTACTTCGGCTCGAGCGAAAAGGACGCGAAAGCTCTGGGCGTAACATCCATCGTCTCCCATTGGTTTCGACTCTTCCGGAAGCTCGGCTTTCCAACGGAAGGCCTTCATGTCGTCGGAGACTTCAAAGACTACCTGAGAGATCAGGGCGTCATACTCGCCGAGGACATTCACATATGACTTTCGTTGCTCCACAACACTAACGCCCCGCGAGGACTTCTCCGGGGCGTTTCAATTTGGGCGGTGTATGGAACGTTGGTGGCGTCGAAAGAGAATATGGAGAGGTGGTATTCCGTATTCAATCTCCAGCGTGAAAAATGTTGTTTCCTATCTCCTACGTTATCGCGTTCATGACTGATCCGGCGATCAGTCCTACGACTATGGCGGCACCGCCGATCAGGAGCATGCGGAAACCGCTTTTCAGTAAATCCCTCTTTGTTTTTGTCCCGCTCCAAATGCCCAAGATGAATAGCGCCGTCAACGATGCGCTCACCGAGAGCGGCAATGCATGCTCCGTTCCCAAAAAGATATAGGGACAGAGCGGAACGAATCCGGACACGAAGTATGCGCCAAACATGATAAGCGCGGCAACAAATGACGCACGAGACTCCCGGTTCTTCCCGGAAATATATGCCTCCCCGGATGATTCCGAGAGATAGCTCCCCACGCCCATCGAGAATGCTTCCACGAAAATAAGAACCACGCCGGTCAAAAAAATGGTCGCCTGATCCACATCCGCGATCGCCACGCCCGAAAGCACGCCCACGGTTGAAACGAGGCTGTCCTCAACGCCAAAAATAAAATTACGGAACCGTTGCGCCTTCATGGCGCGAAGGTAAGGTCTGCGCATGGAGGAAGTGTATCACGGGGCAAAGAAATCCGAAATTCGAAATTCGAAATCATCACTTAAACATTTTCTCATACTGCATTCGCTCCTCTTCTGGTAATTCCCGAAACAAATCCGCCTCGAAGATCATGCTTTTTTGATAGAGCTCGTCCTTGTCTTCTCTGGGAAGAAGATGGAAATGAACATGGTCCACTTTCACGCGTCCCTGCGGAATAAACGGACGATAGTTGTGGCGGACATCGCATCCCGAAGCGAACGAAACGATCTTCTTCTCAAACTCGACAAGCGTATCGAACAATTCCGCCCGCTCCTCCTTATCCAGTTCCGAAATCCGAAACGCGTGCCGCTTCGGAATAACGAGCAAATGCCCGGGCACGAGTCGCGGATTACTCAAAATGACGATCGTCCGTTCTTTCTCGACAATCAAACGATCTTTCGATATCACGTAATTACAGAAGGGGCAGAGCATGTTTTACGTATGATTAGAAGTATCTGCCATAACGTCAAAATAGCACTTCCCCGTCCTATAGCATTCCATCGCCATTGGCGCGGTTCCGAACAACGGTTCGGGAAGATGATCGAGATCATACCAATCCCACCCTTCACAGCTCTCCGGCTCCAGCACCTGCGGCTCTCCGCTCTTCCAGTCCGCGACCAGCCCAACGTGGACGTAGTGCTTTGGTGCATACTGCGTAAGGTTCGCTAAAAACTGAAATCGAACGTTCGTAATTTCGATACCGCACTCTTCTTTCGTCTCTCGCCGTACGCACTCCTCGAATCCCTCCATGTACTCAAGGTGCCCGCCGGGAAAAGCGTACTCGCCCGCGCCGTGCGAACCCTTCCGCTTTCCGAGTAAAACCTTGCCATCTTTAAGAATCATTACGCCGACTCCTGCCATTGGCTTCGATTGTTCCATATTTTTCCATCATCAATTATTTTATTATGATATTTCTTGTTACATCTTTCATCTGCATGCTAGGCTGTATTCAGCAGCGGTGAGTATTGGCCAACCTCCCGCTTCCCGCAAGGGTGACACGCTCGGCTGCCACGAGATTTCAGGGGGAGTGCTATCGCACTTCTTGTACACACCGCCCTGAAGCTACTCTCGTGGCTTTTTTATCCTTGAAAATACCGCTCTGCGGCCTCGAAAACATCTGCCAGCCGATGAACCACGATCACGCCGGATGTCATCACGTCATCGGCCGAGATCAAAATACCGTCAATTCCTGCATTCCTGGCACCAACCATATCACTTTTCATCGAGTTTCCCACCATTAACGCGGCATTCGGCTCCGCGTTCAATTCCTTCAGCGCCCGTTCAAAGATCTCTTTCCCCGGCTTGAATAATCCCAATTCATACGAAAAAATAACGGAATCAAAATAGTCTTTCAAGCCATTCGAACTTATCATATCGTAGTCCGGGTTCGGCGCGTTCGATATCAGCCCGATTCGATATTTCGCATCCTTAAATCTCTTGAGCACAGATTCGCAGTCCTCAAGGATGCGTTCCTTTGCGATCTCTGCGGCTAAAATCACGGACACGCGTTCAACATTCTCAGGAGAATATTCCAACCCTATCCCTTCGATGACTTTTTTGAGATAGGACGCTTGATCGGTAAATTTGGTCCCGCAAACGAATTTTTCAACAAATAGTTCATCAAACGACAACCCGTAGCTCTCGATGATTCTCGCTTCCGGATTCGCCACGCCGGTGGTCAGCGTTCCAAAAAGATCGAATAGGACCGTTTTCATAGCGGTACGTGTTTAGTGGTTAGCGGCTAGTTACTGGCTTTCCTCCCAATCACCTGAATCCAATTTGTGTTTCCGGTAAGTTTGACCTCGGTATGAACGATCTCAAGATCCGCTTCGCGTACATAGTCTACCACCTCATCCTGCGTAAAGTAGCTAAAGAATCTCTCATACGGATACCCGTAACTATTCTCCGTTTTAGTCTCTTCTTCGGCTTGACCCGAACGTATCTCTTTCACTGCAATGTATAGATACCCACCGTCATTGAGCCTCGTGACGACCTTTTTTATGATCGTGGCAGCGTCTTTCTTTGGAATGTGAAGCAAGACAGCCTGCATAAAGATTCCGTCAAACTGATCTTGGAGTTCGTCTACCTCTCCCAAATCGCACACCAGAAACGATGCTTCGGGAACCTCCCGCTTGGCAATCTCGACCAACTTCTCGGAAAAATCCATACCAACCACCCGTAACCCCTTTTCCGCGAGATATTTTGATTTCGTCCCTCCACCGCATCCGGCATCTAGCACGCGCGCACCAGACGGAAAAAGCGCAACAAACCGATCCGTTCCCTCGACCCACCAGTCATCCGACTGATGGTCTCGATGCCATTCTTCGGCAATGCGATTGTAGGTTTCTTTGAGGGTCATATCATAAGTTCCATCTTCTCCGTTTTGTTACTTTTTGTGTTTCTCCCACGCATGCGGCAAAAGTTCCGCCGCCCGGACAATCTCATCTTCGCCCACGACGATCATCGCGTCCGGGAAATACGTCAAATAGAACTCCCGGCACATTCCGCAAGGAGCAAAAATCTCATGATTGCCTTCTTTATCTCTATAGATCGCCACAGCCGCGTCGATCTCCGCCTTTGCCATCACCGCCTGAACCAGCGCGGACCACTCGGAACACAGATTGATTTTCTGGCCTTGCAAACTCACCCCTGTAAACAGCCTGCCGTCTTTCGCCCGCAACACCGCCCCCACCCGACACTCCGGACGGTAGTGTTCATCAATGAAATTCTTTGCCGCGTTTATGAGTTCTTGCATATATTTGTATCATCCGTTCATCCCACCAAATGCTTATCATCTTTCACGAACGGAGTGTGGATGACGAAATGCATGTAATCCGGCGAGCTGGAGATAAACGTATGAACCTCGCCCGGTTCAACCACGAGGATATCCCCGGCTGCTAATTCAATTTTCCGATCATTCACAACCGCGACACTGCTGCCCTTTGCGATCAGATACACTTCGTTCATTTTCTCATGAAAGTGCGCTTCATTAATCCCTTCATTTGCATACCCAATACTGATATCCAACTTGGAATTCCATGGACCGCAAAACCATCCTTTCGCTTCACTTTTGTCTATCCTCGCAAGAAACATACTTAAAAAAAATTTTACGTCGCTGCGTCGCCCGACGGCTTAAACCAGCGTTCGGGTTTGAGCGGCTCCTCCTTTTCAAGGATATCGCGGATCTGCTCGCCATCATGATCAAAAACGACAAGTTGAATCTTCTCGCGGCTATCGTCCGATGGAAGTACGGCGATTTCCGCTTTCGCTCCCTCGGCCGTAGGCCAAAAATCACCCAACATCGGTTGCTCTGACCATGTCACGGGGTCGATATTCTTGTCTGAACGCTTCTTGACCCACTCGACCAACACGCGAAAAGCGGCAAGCTCGTTCTCATAATTAACCACCTCCTGGCGGTATTGGCTCTCAAGCTTCTCGTAAACCCGTTTCATTGCGTCCGGCGAAGCCGTCAGTTCAAGTTTGACATCCTCCTCCAAGGGCTTGTCAAAAAAATGTTTATCCAATCCATCACGCTCGCTCGATTTTGCTATAATATCGAAAAGAATTGTGATCTTTCCGGTCTGCAAATTTTCGCTGGCATCTGCCAAAACCCCAAGGACTTGTATCTGATCGGATTCCCGTCCTCTCTGTAGTTTCAGGCACTGTGCCAGGTAAAAATAATCGTCCCCAGCAGACACATTATAATCCTCGCCGTAGCGCTGACGAAGCTGATCGGACAACAGCACCGACATTGCGCGGCATCTCACGTCATACCTGGCGTCACTCGCCTCTACGGCGTCTTCTTCATCGTCATGATAAGGCGCCAGCGCCACAAAAAGCTCGTCGACGCTCGCCTGTAAGGCCGCCTCGCGCTCTTTATGTTCACCCTTGAAATTTGGTTGTTCTATGGACATAAGCTATTAAGGCCCTAAGCCTCATGGTACTTCTTATGTTTATTTCCCTGTCCGCAAAATTCATACAAGTCTCGCAAAACTATCTTATCCTCATCTATCAACTTTCGCTCCATCAATGCTTCCTGCTCCGTAAACCACCTTCCATATTCTCCCTCAAGGACGGTTACTTTTTGTTCAAAACCTCTATCGACTTTGAGTAAGAATATGCTTTTTATGCTTCGTTCAAAATCATATTCTTTAAAGAACGCATAGCCTTCCGGAATGAAAGCAATCTCTTCTTGCATTTCTCTTCTCAAAGCTTCTTCAGGACGTTCGTCCCCTTCCGCTCCCCCTCCAAAAAATCCGAAATAATCGGGAAGTCTCTTTGCGTTCTTTGAACGCTTCTGAAGGTAAACGGACACTTCTCTCTCTTCGAGAATGTACGGAACCAGGATTGATATCTTTCTTTTATTTTCCATGGCACTTTTTATAATCTTTTCCGCTTCCGCAATGGCATGCCTTCCAGTTTATCGGTTCGGTAAAACGGATATAAAAACCGAAAGGATCTACCACTCGAAAATCTCTCCAAGCGAGTGTCCGGTCTCGTTTTTCCGCAAGATCTCCTACCACATTTTCGGGAACATGCTTTTTGGTTTCCTCGAAACAACGATCCACATCATCCACTGGAATTGTAATCTCAACCTCAAATCCGCGAGGAGTATCTTTCGGAAAACGTTTAAACCATGATTGTTCATATACACGATCACTTCCGCCATAAAAATTTATCATCGCACCCTCTCGTTCCATAATAAAGTATCCGATTCCATTCACCACTCCATCATCCGACACCACCTCAAAACCCAACTTTGAATAGAAGTCCTTCGCCACATCAAAGTCCGGTACATGCAATTCTATAAAAATCTTATTTCCTTGTTTCATAACTTCGATCTCTTGTCTTTGAACTCTACTCCTACGCCCCATGACACTTTTTATATTTTTTTCCTGATCCGCCCGGCATGCGCCGGGCTCCGCTACGGTTCATCATAAGCGTATTACTTGCCGTGACAATGCTTGTATTTGATCGGCGTTCCGTCGGGCTTCACCGCTCCGCACGGGCAAGGATCATTTCGCCCGACCTTGGCCGCGCCCTGCGCCCTGCGGCCCGCACCCTGATCCATCCGCTCCGCTCCCTTCTCCATCACCTTCGCCGGTCCGCTCATCGTGACGCTGGAACTCGTTCCCTGGATGCCCGCCTGACGCTCAAAGTGCTCGCGGTTGATCTGCACGCGGAAAATCATGTGCGCGACCTGGCGGCTCATCTGGTACTGCATCTCATTGAACATGCGGAAAGCGTGCTTCTTGTACTCCACGAGCGGGTCGCGCTGGCCATAGCCTTGTAAGCCGATACCGTGGCGCAAATGGCCGATGCTCTCCAAATGGTTAATCCACGCATCATCGATTGCGCGCAGGTAAATCGCCTTTTCCACTTCCGTGAGAACCGCCGGTTCACCCAGATGTTCTTCCAGCTTATCGTACGTATCTTTCATCCATCCCATCGTGCATTCGATGAGGTGCGTCCGCCGTTCGGCGAGATCAAGCTTTCCTTCCAACTCCGTCTTGCATACGCTCAGCTTTCCCATCACATCCATGCTCGGAGGCAAAATGGCTTTCATGCCGTCTTCGATGGCTTTCATGTCCCATTCCGAAGGACTTTCCGAAGCGGTATGCAGCATCACGAGCTGTTCAATCTCGTTCTCGATCGCCTGCATGATCATCTCCTTGAGCGGGCGCTCGCCCTCTTCGGTGCGCTCCATGGACGTGGTCAGAACCTTGCGCCGCATGCTGTAGATCGCCGTCCGGTGCTTGTTCAACACGTCGTCGTACTCAATGAGATGTTTGCGGATGTCGAAGTTGTGGCCCTCCACGCGCTTCTGCGCCTGTTCCACGGACTTGGACAAAATCTTGTGCTCAATGGGCATGTCTTCCGGCACCTTGAGCGCGGTCATCATATTTTTAACGCGATCACTGCCGAAGATGCGCATGAGGTCGTCCTCGGTGGACAGGAAGAACTGCGTGGTTCCCGGATCGCCCTGGCGGCCGCACCGTCCGCGCAGCTGGTTGTCGATGCGCCTCGATTCATGCCGCTCCGTCCCGAGGACGAACAATCCGCCGAGATCCTTGACCTTTTGAGACTTCTCCGGATCCGGAGGGTTCCCGCCAAGGATGATGTCCACGCCGCGGCCGGCCATGTTCGTGGCGAGCGTAACCGCACCCGGCGCGCCTGCCTGCGCGATGATATTCCCCTCCCGCTCATGGTTCTTCGCATTCAACGCCTCGTGCTTAATGCCGGCCTCGCTCAAAAACGAAGAGAGGATCTCATTCTTTTCAATGGATGCCGTACCGATGAGCACGGCTTGCCCCGCCGCCTGCCGTTCTTTGACGAAGTCGACCACGGCATGAAATTTCCCAACCTCCGTTTTGTAGATGCGGTCCGGAAGATCTTTTCGTTGGTTCGGACGGTTCGTTGGAATGACGAGCACTTCGAGCTTGTAGATCTTAAAGAATTCCTCCGCTTCCGTTTCCGCGGTTCCGGTCATGCCCGCGAGCTTATCGTATAAACGGAAGAAGTTCTGGAACGTGATGGTCGCGAGTGTAATAGATTCACGTTGAATCGCGACATGTTCCTTTGCTTCGATCGCCTGATGCAGTCCTTCCGAATATCTGCGACCTTCCATCAACCGTCCCGTAAACTCGTCCACGATAATCACCTCGTCGTCTTTCACGACATAATCCTTATCCTTTTTATAGAGCGCATGCGCCCGGAGCGCCTGTTCCAGGTGATGGACCGTCCGCATGCCTTCGGCCGTGTACAGGTTCTCCACGTTCAGCCACTGTTCCATCTTCGAGATCCCGGATTCCGTGAGCGTGGCTGCGCGCTGTTTCTCGTCAATCTTGTAATCCTCTTCCAGGTTGAGGCGGGGGACGAGCTCGGCCATCCGATAGTAGAGTTCCGCCGGTTCGGACGCGGGCCCGCTGATGATGAGCGGCGTGCGCGCTTCGTCGATGAGGATTGAGTCCACTTCGTCCACGATGGCGAAGTTCAGCTCGCGTTGGACCATCATATCCGCACGCTGGACCATGTTGTCTCGCAGGTAGTCAAATCCGAATTCGTTGTTCGTGCCGTACGTGATGTCCGCGTCGTACGCCTCCTTGCGGGAACAGGGGCGGAGGTAGTCCATATCCACACGGAAGCTTCCCGTAGTGTCTCGATCCGCATCATGCTCCGGTTCGGCCTTGAATTCCGGATCATACAGGTATCCGCCTTCGTGCTGGATACAGCCAATGCTCAACCCCAATGCGTGATACACCTGTCCCATCCACGCCGTATCGCGCCGAGCGAGGTAGTCGTTGACGGTGATGAGATGTACGCCTTTGCTCGTTAGCGCGTTCAATGCGACCGGCGCCACGGCCGTGAGCGTCTTTCCTTCACCCGTGCGCATTTCCGCAATCGTGCCGTGATGGAGCGCCATGCCGCCGATGAGCTGAACGTCGTACTGCCGTTGTTTAAGCGCGCGTTTTGACGCTTCGCGCGTGAGCGCAAACACCTCCGGAAGCAGATCGTCCAGCGACTCACCGGCATGCGCACGTTCTTTGTACTTTAACGCTTTCTCACGAATTTCATCATCAGAGCATTTCTCAAACTCCGGTTCAAGCGCATTGATACGTTCAACAACAGGCTGAAGCTTTTTTAGCTCCTTCACATTCGGATCGCCCAAGACTTTGGTAAGAATTGACATATAGCGTCCGAATCGTAGCTGTTTTAAACAGAATAAGCAATGGCGTACCTCCCCTATCGCTTGCGTCGTAAAATGTATTATATCTTTTTAGTATAGAATACTTGACATTTATATTATTTATGCTATTCTCTAATCGCACGAACCAGCCCGAACGAAAGGAACTTCGCCATGCTGTGGGAAGAAGAACACTATCGCCCGATCGTCCTGAAAAGCGTGAGATTCTTTTTTAGACATCAAGTCATCGGCTCTCCTCTCCTGGTCGCGGGACTCACCGTCTTATTCCTTCCGACGGCAGTGAGAGAGCGTGTCCTGTTCAGGAAGCGCGACGAAACCACCCGAAGGATCGCCTCCAAGATGCCGTCCCGCATCAGCCTCGACCGTCCCAGTCACGAACCGAAATAAATCAAATCCATGACGCGGCCCGCGCGTCACTCAACAACAAGCGCCCGGCTCTTCTTGAGACCGGGCGCAAACATTTTTTTCACGAATCCCCTCCTTCACGCCGCTTCTCCTTCCAATCCACGAGCATCTGCTGAAGATGATCCTTCACCTTATCAATCGCTTTATATAAATCTTCTTCCTGCTTTTCCACGAAGAAATCCTTCCCCTGTACGAAGAGGTGCCCGGAACACGTATAGACCTTCCCCTGATTGTGTTTATGGCTTTTCGTGCCAAGTTCGCATTTTATCTCCTCAATGCGGTCATAATACTTATCAAGCATGGTGAATTTCTCTTCCGCGTACGCTTTCATGGCGTCCGTGAGATCAAGCTC
Source organism: uncultured Gammaproteobacteria bacterium (assembly GCA_964392485.1). Classification (GTDB taxonomy): domain Bacteria; phylum Patescibacteriota; class Patescibacteriia; order 2-12-FULL-60-25; family 2-12-FULL-60-25; genus 2-12-FULL-60-25. Next base: position 14,348 of record CAYMPS010000010.1, read on the forward strand.
TTTGGGTTGGATGTTGATGAACATAGTTGTTAGCTTTTAGCTATTAGCTTTTAGCTTTTAGCCATTAGTTTCTGGATGAAAACATTTAACATTTTCATGACTTCCGTCAGCATCTCGTCAGCTTTACTATAATCCAAATGTTGGGTTTGGGGTAGTCTCTTTGCTATTTCTAACTGCGTCTCCAGTTCCCCTCCTGATCCAAACGCGACGCGCAAAAATTGCCGGAACTCCTTCGCTCCGCCGCGATATCTGCCTTCAGCGATATTTGACGGTATCGAAACGGCGGATCTCCGAATCTGCGACGTCAATCCGTAGCGCTCTTCGTTTGGAAATTGTCCTGTAAGTTCATAAACAGCGATCACGAGATCCATCGCTTTTCGCCAAACCAATAAATCTCTGAACGTTTGCGACATATGTCAGCTCTTAGCTGTTAGCCGTTAGCTTTTAGCCGAATCTCCTTCCACGTAAAGCTATAAGCTAATAGCTAATGGCTAATGGCTAATGGCTAAAAGCTTTCAAAACCCCACGAATTGCACCTCCGTTTGCAATGAAACACCGAATTGATCCCGGACCTTCATCTGGCAGAGCGAGACGAGCTGAGCGACCTGGTCCGCGCTGGCCGTACCGTCGTTCACGAGGAAGTTCGCATGGCGCGAACTGACTTCAACGCCGCCGAGCTTATGCCCTTTTAATCCGCATCGTTCCACCAACCATCCCGCCGGAATGCGCTTGGCGCCGATCATCTCTTGAGGAACATCAACTTCCCGCTTCAATTTCTCGATCTCTCTCTCATCCTTGAACGCGAAATTCTTAAACAGACATCCGGCGCTCGACTCGCCGAGCGGCTGGCCGTCTTTTCGCTTCGCATTGATTTCATTCAACTTCGCGACCGTCATCGCGGAATCACCGGGCGTAAATTCCATCGTGCATCCGAGGATGACGTGCTGTTCATGCTTGAAGAACGAATCGCGGTACCCGAATCGGCATTCTTCATTTGAGTATGTCACGCGTTCTCCATCAGCGATGCGATACGCGTCAACGGATGCGACAACATCTTTCGTCTCCCCGCCGTAACACCCCGCATTTCCAAAAATGGACCCCCCAATCGTTCCCGGAATGCCCACAGCCCATTCGTACCCAATGAGACCCGCTTCCGCAATCTTCCGCGCAACGAGAGCTGTAATCGCCCCGGCTTCACACACGACCTTCGTATCTTCGATGGAAAAACCGCGGTTTGCCGCCTGAATCATCAACCCGTCGAATCCCTTATCAGAAACCAGGAGGTTTGACCCGCCTCCGAATACGAACCAGGGAATCCCCGTTTCAACCGCCGTTTGCACGGCCTTCGTCAAATCATCGGCCATTTGCGCCACGAAATACAACCGCGCCGGACCCCCGATGCGGAAGTTCGTATGCTTCGCCATGGGTTCGTTCTCGGTGAGAGACGGGAGTGCCGTTTTGATGGTTTGAATTTGTTCGGGAGTGAGAGACATATTTATCGTTGCGTCGGGCGTCGTTGCGTGGTTGCGTCGGGTTTGAATGAAAGACCTGCGCAACAACGTACCAACGCAACTACTCAACCACCGTCCGCGCCATCCCATCGATCGTACCCGCACCCATCATGATGGCGATGTCGCCGTCTTGAACGACCTCGCGCAATCGTTTCTCCGTGGACGCCAGATCGCCGACGAATTCCGCGTTCCGATCCGCATCCTTCTCCTTGATCGCGTCAACGATTTGCGACGATGATACGTTCGCATCTTCTTCCGCTTCCCGGCCGGGCACGTCGTAAATTTCACTCATTAAGAGAACATCCGCATCGTCGAACGCCGTGACGAAATCATCAAACAATCCCCTCGTCCGGTTCCGGTGGTGCGGCTGGTAGCAGAGCACGATCCGATGCTCCGGATAGGTTGCGCGCGCCGCGCGGAGCGTTTCTCTGATCTCCGTTGGATGATGGCCGTAATCGCTGATGATCTTCGCGCCGTTCAACGTGCCGATATGTTCAAACCGGCGCCAACAGCCCGGAAACGCTTCCAGCGCTTTCGCGACATCTCCCAAATGCGCTTCATCGTTATGCGCGACCGTTGCGGTGATCGCCATGGCCGCATTGCGAACGTTCATCTCTCCGGGCACGGCGAGCTCAAAGTCCAGATACTCGGAGTCCATCGCTTTCAACGACGACTTCCATAGACCCTTCTCCGCATGCGGATTCGCGAATCGGATGAAGCCCTGATCTTTTCCAACTGAGATGATGCTCACTTCTCGCTCCTTTAGCGAGTCGATCTTCGACCGAATGAGCTCCAAGCAGTTCGGATCGTCCGCGTTGTAGATGACGATGCCTTGATTTCGAACGAGCTCGATCAGCTCCCGAAACATCGCCATGTATGCATCCATATCTTTGAACGCATCCGGATGATCAAACTCAATGGTATTCAAAACGAGAATCTTCGGGTCATATTCCAAAACATGGCGACGGTACTCATCCCCTTCAACCACGAGGAGGTCTTCCGAACCGATCTGAAGATTGCCGTCCGAAAACACGGAACATTTGGTGCCCACCACGACCGTGGGATTCGCCTTGGCCGCCATGAGCGCGGCACCGAGCATGGATGCGGTCGTGCTCTTGCCGTGCGTTCCGGTGACCACGATCTGGTCCTTGCCTTCAAACATCTTCGCGAGGAACGCATGCGTGTCGTACGCCTCGATCCCCCGCTTCTTCGCTTCGACGAGCTCCGGATTATCTTCCGGAACCGCGTGGCTGTACACGACCGCTTCCACGCCTTCACCGATATGTTCCGCCGCATGTCCGATCTTCACGTCGAATCCGGCTTTCCGAAGATCCCCGGTCAGCTCATGTTCCACGGCGTTGCTTCCGGACACTGAAACGCCCCTCGCTTTGAGGAGCTTTGCCACGGCGCCGACGTGAATGCCGCCGATCCCGATGCAGTGGACGTGTTTAAAATCTGAAACCATGAAGACTAAACTACCGTTTTTTGGCCAAAAATGCAAAGGGAGAGAAGTAGCTCGTATCTGGTAGCTGGTATCTCGTATTTTAAAAATGTGACTTTTTTTAAAACGATACCAAATACCAGATACCAGATACGAACGGCCAGAAATCAGATACGAACAAGCGGCCCTAGAAGAGCCGCTTGAAAGCGTAGGCTATGCGCACGATGAGCGCGCACGGAATGATGATTGGAGAAAGAGCTGCCGTAAGCACCATCTGCGCCGTAAGCCACAAGGTGGCGTTTAACGCATTCCCTTCTACGGCCAGACGACCGGCATTGAATTCATCCTCATCCAGACGATCGATGCCGCGCGCCCACTTGAACGGGGACACGAGAAAAAGGAATAATTGGTTATGGCACCTGCCTCGAGTAACGAGCAGCTCGGGCACGGCATTTCCGGCGCTTTTCAAACACACGATGAACAGGATCAAGCTCCCCGGCAACACGAGTCCGGGAACCCTTCGCAGGAACATCATCAGGTATTCCACGTTACGCGCCTCCGATTCGTTCCAGCAGGAACGCACGAACACGAACGCTCACCATCATCAACGGAACCGTGATGAACCACAGAACGCCGATCATGGCGAGCAACACGCCCTGCTCAAGGGTGGATGGACGCTTCGTCAGCGTCAAAGCCAAACAGGCGAAGCCCATGCCCGCAAGCCAAATCAATCCGTAGTCCGGCATCTCATCTCCTCCTTTCAAAGGTCCGGGTATCAATAAAAACAGAAATCGCGCACCGCGTCAATCCGTCGAACGAATTCCTATTTCAACTCCGCCTTTCAACGCCACCTTCCCCCCTTCCACAATCCCCCACTCCTCGGCCTTCCCCGCATTAATTTCCAAAACCTTGTCCGCTTTCGAAGAAGATGTGATGACCTTCGGTAAACCGCCTTGGGGATATGGAACGTTCGCCGCGACCTGTACAACCGTGTCGCCATTGATAAAAATGATGTCCAGGGGAAAATTCATCTCATGCATCCAAAACCGCTGCGTCATCGGTTTGTCGTAGACGAACAACATGCCGCGGTCTTCATCCAACGATTCGCGGTACGAAAGTCCCCTGCTCTGCGATGTGGCGTTCGAAGCGAGTTCCACCATGATATCCCGATCCCCCGCTTTCAGAATCCCAATCGGGAGTTCGACGCTCTCCTCACCCGCGGATTTCTTTTCCAAGCGCATCATGAGAAATACGAAAGAAGCTCCGAGAAATAGGAGGCTTACGACAGTGATGAAGATGATGTGCTTCATATCAACCGCTCGAATTCCTCCGATTCGACCTCATATACGCGATGTGCGAAATCGTAAGCACCAGCGCCGCGAGGCCGATGATGAGAAAGATCTTTCCCTGCGTTTGGAGCGTGAGCGCCGCGAGGCCGAACACGAGCGCGATCCCCCAGATGAGCCGGACCGCATTCCGACGCGACATGCCGGCTTGGAGGAGACGGAAGTGGAGGTGCGTGTTATCGCCTTTAAACGGAGACGTGCCGCGGATGATCCGACCGATGACGACAATGGCGATGTCCACGAGCGGCACGCCGAGCGCGGCCGCGGCAATCATCACCTTTGCGCCGGAGATGACGGAAAGGACGCCGAGGGAAAATCCCGCAATCGTGCTCCCGGCCTCGCCGAGGAAGATGGAGCCCTGGCGGTTAAACGGAATGAATCCAAGGTGAACGCCCGCGACCATGAGCGCGATGAGCGCGATCATGGGCTGAAAGTACGCTTCGCTTCCGGCGAGCGAGGCGATGAGCATGGCGCCGATCACGGTGAGTCCGGCAACGAGCCCGTCGAGTCCGTCCAAAAACTTCATGGCGTACGTAACGCCGAGGAGCCATGCGATCGTGAGGATGTCTGACGGAAGAGAGATCGTAAGCGCGCCCAATTCGATCTGCTTCCAAATCATGGAAATCGCACCCGGTCCGAACGGATTCGTGACCTGGATGATGCCACTGCCGGATACGACGATGACGATGGATGCGATGAGCGGCGAAAGGAACTGCACCCATGGCGGAAGGTCCAGCTCGTCATCCAGCATGCCGCCGATCATGAGGACGAAGATCGCAATGATGAATCCGATGATGCGGGAAGGATGAAGCTCTTCTCCTTGCACGAAAAGGAGGAGTGCGGAAAGCCCGAGGACGATCGTGAGTCCGGTTGCCAGTCCGCCCCAGAGCGCCGTCTTCTTTTCGTGGATCTTCCGTCCGCCGGTCGGTTCATCGATGATCCCTTTACGAAAAGCCGCCTTTCGAGCTACGAACGTCAAAACAGCGGACACGATGATGGATCCGAAGACGATGGCGGGAAGGGCGTATTCGAGAGGCATGACTGAAAATTGAGGATTAAAAATTGAAGATTGAAAATTTCTCTCCGTGGGAACGGTTCGCCCATCCGATGTTTTCAATTTTCAATTCTCAATTTTTAATCCTATCCGATCGGCGTCGCTTTCTCAACCTTGAGCTTCCCGTCTCCGGCAAGGACGATCGTATCCCGACGTTCCGCTTCTTTTTTGAGCAGGATATCCGCGAGCTGGTTATCCACGCGGTCCTGGATGACCCGGCGGAGCGGACGCGCACCGAATGACGGATCGTATCCGGCTTCGGCCAGCGCTCTGACGGCCTCGTCCTCCGCTCGGAACTTCATGCCTTTTTCTTCCAACTGATGCTC